>JAQWOW010000116.1 GCA_029245665.1 Polaribacter sp.
ATTTAAATCTCTTGAACACTGAATATGGTATTTATTTAGGGGGTATAATTAATCAGTTTATAGATAAGTATGAGATTCAAAATATTGATTTCATTGCTTCTCATGGGCACACTGTTTTGCATCAGCCAGAAAAAGGAATTACACTTCAGATTGGAGATGGTCAAGCAATTGCAACGACTACAAAACAAAAAGTTATTTGCGACTTTAGAACCCAAGACCTAAGGTTGGGAGGGCAAGGTGCTCCTTTGGTTCCAATTGGTGATGAATTGCTTTTTTCTAATTATGATTTTTGTTTAAATCTTGGAGGTTTTTCAAATGTATCTTATGGTAAAGAGGGTAAAAGAATTGCTTTTGATATCTGCCCTGTTAATATTGTTTTAAATCATTATGCCAATAAGCTTGGGTTTGAATATGATGAATTTGGAATTTTAGCTACTAAAGGAAAATTAAATAGTACGCTTTTAGCCGCTCTTAATTCTTTGAGCTATTATTCTCAAAGTCCACCCAAATCTTTAGGGTTGGAGTGGGTGAAAGAAACTATTTTTCCATTAATTGATGATTTTGAAACGGATGACTTCGCAATATTGAGAACTTTTGTAGAACATATTGCAGTTCAAATTAGTCGCGTTATTCACAAGAATAATTCAGTTTTAATTACTGGAGGCGGTGCTTTTAATTCTTTTTTAATGAATAGGATTGAAATAATTTCACAAACGAAGGTTTCATTGGCTAAAAAAGAAATCGTAGATTATAAAGAAGCCCTAATTTTTGCTTTTTTAGGATTGTTAAGGGTTGGTGATCAAGTTAATTGTTTGTCAAGTGTTACTGGAGCTCAAAAAGACCATTCTTCAGGAATGATTTTTTTACCCTAAGGACTCAATAAAAAATTGCCCAATCGATTTTTTACAATACTTTTGTTAGGTATCAAATATATAATAGTTTTAATAATTTTTAAATGAATCAACTTTAGCTTTTCCCCAGAAGGGGATTTTAATACACAATAGAAAATTGTTTAAAAAAGCAAAAAAAAGTGAATTTATTTAAAATAATATTATGAAAGAACTATTAAAAAAATATGAAGACAAGCAGCCAGAAATTGTTTTTCATTGGAAAGATCAAGAAACTGAAGCAGAAGGTTGGACCGTTATAAATTCCTTAAGAGGCGGAGCAGCAGGTGGAGGGACAAGAATGAGAAAAGGCTTGGATATGAATGAGGTCCTTTCTTTGGCCAAAACAATGGAAGTGAAGTTTACCGTTTCGGGTCCGGCAATAGGTGGTGCAAAATCTGGAATTAATTTCGATCCAAACGATCCAAGAAAAAGAGCTGTTTTAGAACGGTGGTTCAGTGCCGTAACACCCTTATTAAAGCATTATTATGGTACCGGAGGAGATTTAAACGTAGATGCTGACAAAGACGTGATTCCTATAACAGAAGATTGTGGTGTTTGGCATCCGCAAGAAGGCATCTTTAATGGGCATTTTAAGCCAACAGAAGCAGATAAAATTAATAGAATTGGGCAATTGCGTCTCGGTGTCATCAAAGTAATAGAAAACAAAGAATTTTCGCCAGATATTTCAAGAAAATATACAATTGCAGATATGTTAACTGGCTATGGCGTTGCAGAAGCCGTAAAACACTATTATGCTATTTATGGAGGTGAAATTAAAGACAAAAGGGCCATTGTTCAAGGATTTGGAAATGTAGGTTCCGCAGCGGCTTATTACCTGTCAAAATTGGGGGTTAAGGTTGTTGGGATTATAGATAGAGATGGAGGTGTTGTGAATGAAAAAGGATTTTCTGTGCAAGAAATGACGGACTTATTTCTAGCGAAGGAGGGTACTAAATTGGTTTCGAAAAACATGATTTCTTTTGAGGAAATTAATCAAAAAATATGGAGTATCCCTGCTGAAATATTTATTCCGGCAGCAGCTTCAAGATTGGTGTCTAAAAATCAAGTTCAGCAAATGATTAATGCTGGATTAGAGGTGATATCTCCTGGAGCTAATGTTCCTTTTGCAGATAAAGAAATTTTCTTCGGGCCAATTATGGAATATACAGATAATTACTTAAGTTTGCTACCGGATTTTATTTCTAATTGTGGTATCGCTAGAGTTTTTGCTTATTTGATGGAAGGAAGAGTAACACTACCGATGCAAGACAAAGCCATTTTTGACGATACTTCAAATACAATAAAAAAAGCATTGCAGAAGACCTATGAAATGAGTGCTTCAAAAACAAAAATATGTTCAACTGCTTTTGAGATAGCACTAAAACAATTGATATAAACTAAAAAAAAATAAATGGAATCAGTAATTATTATTGTATTTGTAATGGGCTATTTGGCCATTACTCTTGAGCACAACTTAAAATTAGATAAATTAATTCCTGCTTTAATTATGATGGCGGTCTGTTGGGCTTTAGTTGCTTTAGGTGTTGATGGTTTTACGAATTGGTTTGATTCAAGCAAACATGGTTTGGTTGATGGTTTTGCTGCGATGGTACATGATGATAAGTTGCATTTAGTTGAAGAAACCCTATTACATCATTTAGGAAAAACTGCTGAAATCTTAGTGTTTTTGTTGGGAGCAATGACAATTGTTGAAATCATTGATTATTTTGATGGTTTTTCTACGATTAAAGGATATGTGAATTTTAAAAGTAAAAAGAAACTTCTATGGATGTTCTCAATTTTAGCTTTTATTTTATCTGCAATTATAGATAATTTAACAGCTACCATTGTACTGATTTCAATTTTACAGAAAATTGTTAAAAAAAGAGAAGACAGAATATGGTTTGCAGGTTTAACGATTATTGCAGCAAATGCTGGAGGCGCTTTTTCTCCAATAGGAGATGTAACTACAACAATGCTTTGGATTGGTGATAAGGTCAGTACAGGAATGTTATTTACCTATTTATTCCTACCATCACTTTTGTGTATGGTTGTACCCACTTTTATTGCAACATTCTTACCCGCTTTTAGAGGAGAAATAGATTTTGATGAACATGAAGTTGAGAAAGCTAAAAGCCAACATAGCGCAAGAATGTTGTACTTAGGATTGGGCGCAATCTTGTTTGTGCCAATTTTTAAAACGGTTACGCATCTGCCTCCATATGTTGGTATGATGTTGTCTTTGGCTGTTGTGGCAACTTTTGCTGAAATTTACAGTAGATCAAAGTTTTCTTTGACAGATTTTAATTCAACAGAATCAGATGCGAATGCCCATCATAGTCCTGTTCACCATTCATTATCTAAAATAGAAATGCCAAGTATTTTATTTTTCTTAGGAATTTTAATGGCAGTTGCAGCTCTAGAATCATTAGGAATTTTATTTAATTTTGCAGATAATTTAAAACAAGGAATCCCTTTAATAGGATCTGAATTAGAAGGAACTGTAGTTTCTGATTTGGTTGTTATTTTGTTAGGAGTTGGTTCTGCTATTATTGATAATGTACCATTAGTTGCTGCAAGTTTGGGGATGTTCTCAGAGGGTATCGATAACCCTTTGTGGCACTTTATTGCTTTCTCTGCAGGTACAGGAGGGTCTATGTTAATCATTGGTTCTGCAGCAGGAGTTGTTGCTATGGGAATGGAGAAAATAGATTTTTTCTGGTATTTGAAAAAAATATCTTGGTTAGCACTCATCGGATTTTTAATTGGTTCAGCAGCATTTGTAGTACTAAGAGAGTTTGTGTAGCCTTTTAAAAAAAAATAATAAAAATGTCATTTTGTGAAATTTCAGAATGGCATTTTTTTATATAAAATTGGATCTTTCATATTTAAGCAATTTTAAAAAAGAATAGTCGTTACCTATATAAAGAACAAAAAAAGAGAATAGAATGAATTCATTTTTTCAAACAAATAAAGAACTTTTAGAGGAAGTAGTTTCAGAAGAAAAAACACTTTCTATCTATAATTTAATTATGGATGGTGGTACAGGGGGGCAAATTATAATAGGTCTTCTCTTTGTTTTGTTAGGTGTTGGTTTGTATATCTATTTCGAACGTTATTTTGCAATAAAATCTGCCTCAAAAATTGATGAAAATTTCATGAATCAAATTAAAGATTTTGTTTCAAACGGTAAATTAGAAGCTGCAGATGCTTTGTGTAAAAGTAAAAACACACCAACAGCTAGGCTAATTGGTAAGGGGATTTCTAGAATTGGAAAACCCTTAGATGACATCAATACAGCAATAGAAACTGCAGGAAAACTAGAGGTGTATCAGTTAGAAAAAAATGTGAGTGTTTTGGCGACTATAGCGGGTGCGGCTCCTATGATAGGGTTTTTAGGAACCGTTATTGGGATGATTATTGCTATTCATGAAATAGCAAATGCTGGTGGTCAAATTGATATTAAAATGCTTTCTGATGGGCTCTATACTGCTATGACCACAACAGTTGCTGGTTTAATTGTGGGTATTATAGCTTATGTTACTTACAATCATTTGGTGGTTCGGACTGATAAAGTTGTGTATCAAATGGAAGCAAAATCTGTTGAGTTTTTAGATTTGTTAAACGAACCTGTTTAAGATGAATTTACGGGGAAGAAATAAAATAGATCCAGCTTTCAATATGTCGTCAATGACAGATATTGTTTTTTTATTGTTGATATTCTTCATGCTCACATCAACATTAGTTACCGTTAGTGCAATTGATGTCTTATTGCCAAAGGCTGGAGGTAAGACAGAAAATAGTTCATCGATTGCAGTAACAATTACTAGTAAATCGCTCTTTTATATCGATAAAACGAAAGTAAGCGCATCTAGTTTAGAAAGTGAAATTGTAAGAAAAGTAGGAGTAGACAAAAAGAAAACGATTATAATTAGAGGAGATAAAGATGTTCCTTATAAAAATGTAATGAAAGTGATAGACATTGCAAATAAGAATAAATTAAAAATGATTTTAGCCGTAAAAGGAGGAAAATAACATGTCAGTTTTAGAGGTCAAACATAAGCGTAAATCAGCAATAATTACTGCGATGATCTTAATTTTGATCCTCTTCGGAATTTTTAATTATGGGTTGCAATACTTAGATCCACCTGCAGAATACGGTTTGGCTATTAATTTCGGAACTTTTGACGATGGTGCTGGAGAACCGGTTGAAGAAGCTACTAAAATACGTTCGCCAAAATTAGAAAAAAAATCAGAAATAATTGAAGAAGAGGTGGTCGAAACTTCAAAAGAAACTATTGAGGAAGAGCTTATTACCGATCTTACATCAAAAGAAGTTTCTATTGTAGAAAAAACGAAAGAGGGTAAAAAGGAACCTCTTAAAGAAGTCGTTAAAAATGAGCCTTTAAAGCCCAAGCTCTCAAAAGAAACTCAAGATGCTTTAAATAGTCTGCTACGCGAGAATTCGCCCAATAAAAAATTAGATGGAGAAGGTGACGACAAAGAATTGAAAGTTAAAGGAAGTGAAAAAGGCGATGTAAATGAGTCTAAATACGATGGTGATTCAGGTATTGGTGCTGATGTGAATTATAATTTAGCAGGAAGAAAAGCATTAATAATACCAAAGGAGCAACCAGATTGTCAGGAAGAAGGAGTTGTTGTTGTTCGAATTCAGGTTGATAAAAGCGGAAATGTAATATATGCACTTGCAGGTGTTAAAGGGACAACTAACTCAGCGCCTTGTTTGTTAAAGCCTGCCAAAGAAGCTGCTTTAAGAACGAAATGGAATGCAGATTCCAACGCTTCACTAAAACAAGTAGGGACTATTATTTATAAATTTTCTTTAACGAAATAATCACGTATTTTTGAAACATGAATTACCAACAAACTTTAGATTGGATGTTTGCGCAATTGCCCATGTATCAAAGAGAGGGTGAAATTGCATTTAAAAAAGACTTAACAAATATTTCAGCTTTTTCAAAAGAATTAGATTTTCCAGATAAAAAGTTTGCTTCTATTCACGTTGGTGGCACAAATGGAAAAGGTTCTACCAGTCATATGTTAGCTTCTATTTTACAAGAAGCAGGATATAAAGTTGGTTTATACACTTCGCCCCATTTGAAGAGTTTTAGAGAAAGGATTCGTATCAATGGTTGCGAAATACCTGAAAGAAAAGTAACTTCATTTATAGCAAAGCATCATTTTTTCTTAGAGCAACAAAAACTATCTTTCTTTGAGATGACTGTTGGGATGGCTTTTGATTATTTTGCCTCAGAAAAAGTAGATATTGCCATTGTTGAAGTTGGT
>JAQWOW010000129.1 GCA_029245665.1 Polaribacter sp.
AAATTCAGTAGCCTCAAGAAAAAGAAGAAAAAAAATCTTGAAGGCAGCAAAAGGTTACTTCGGACGTAGAAAAAACGTTTATACAGTAGCAAAAAATGCGGTTGAAAAAGGTATGCTTTATGCATATAGAGACCGTAAAAACAATAAGAGAAACTTTCGTTCTTTATGGATTGTACGTATCAACGCTGCAGCACGTTTGCACGGAATGTCTTACTCTCAGTTTATGGGGAAAGTAAAAGCGAATAATATCGAATTAAACCGTAAGGTTTTAGCAGACTTAGCGGTGAACAACCCAGACGCTTTTAAGGCAGTTGTTGAGAAAATAAAATAAATAATAATACTTGCTTATATTTTAAAAACCCAAACAAAAAGTTTGGGTTTTTTTTATAAATTTACATCCAAAAAAAAACTTATGAGAGTTTTACTATTATTGCTATTAATTCATACTGCCAACATTGCTAGTGCTCAAGAATTTAGAGAAGAAATAAATAGCATAGATAATCAGTTTGACAAGATTTATAAAAAAGCCACCAATTACAAGAATTACAAAGTAATTCTTAAAGAGCAATATTTAAATCTAAAATTAAATGTATTAGACTCTATAAAAGATTCAAAACGACTCATTTTTGAGATAGAAAACAGATTACACACTAAAAATAGCACCTTAAAAAAAACAAAGGAACAATTAGTATCTGCTGAATTTAACTTAAAAGAAGTGATACAAAAAGCAAACTCCATGACCTTTATGGGAGTACAACTCAATAAAACAAGCTACAACCTTCTACTTTGGCTTCTAATTATCTTTCTAATTTCAACCAGTGTTTATTTTATATTTAAATATAAAAAGAGCATGACAATTACCAAAGAAGCCCAGCGTGTATTATTAGAAAATGAAAAAGCTTTAGAAATCCACCAAAAAAAATCTCTTGTCAGAGAACAAAAATTAAGAAGACAACTGCAGGACGAAATCAACAAACAAAAAAAATAGTAAATCCTCAAAAATTAGCTTGTTAAAAAACATAAAAAATAATTTAAAATTGTCTATTGTACTCGTAAATATAGTTTCTGTAAAAATTTGAAATGATTTTTTAATTATACGTTTTTTTTGTAATTTTAAATGACTTTTTAAAAAAAATTGATTGGATGAATATATTACATATTAGCGCAGAATGTTACCCCGTAGCGAAAGTTGGTGGTCTTGCAGATGTAGTGGGCGCACTTCCCAATTATCAAAAAAAAACAGGGATTAATAGTAAGGTAATAATGCCTTTTTACAACACCCCGTTTAGTGAAAAAAAATCATTTGATGAAATCTATAAAAGCAATCTTAAACTTGGAGACTCCTATTTTAATTTTAGAGTATTAAAATTAAAGAATAGCACACTTGGTTTTGACTTAATTTGTATTGACATACCAGAATTACTTTACAAAAAACAAATTTATACAGAAGCAGATACAGAACGTTTTTTGGCATTTCAAATTGCCCTTTTAGATTGGGTTTTAAGTTCTGAAAAAAAACCAGACCTACTTCACGTCCATGACCATCATACAGGATTAATCCCCTTTATGACGAGTCAATGTTTTAAATACAATGAGTTAAAAAATATACCAAGTGTTTTAACAATACACAATGCGCAATATCAAGGATGGTTTTCTCATGAAAAGATTTCTCTACTCCCAAGTTTCGAGCTTAAAAACATAGGTTTATTAGACTGGAATGGCAATATAAATCCTTTAGCTGCAGCCATAAAATGTGCTTGGAGAGTCACAACTGTATCTCCTAGCTATATGGAAGAACTTCAAAAAGAAGCCAACGGATTAGAAGCGCTGCTAACTCATGAAAATAAAAAATGCAAAGGAATCTTGAATGGAATTGACTGGAACGTATGGAACCCAGAAACAGACGGTAAACTAATTAAAAATTATAAAAAGGCCACTGTTATTTCAGGTAAAAAAGAAAATAAGAAATGGCTATGTACCAAATTCAATCTCGATGTAAAAAAACCTTTATTCTGTTTTGTCGGTAGACTGGTTGGTGAAAAGGGTGCTGATTTGTTTCCTGAAATTTTTGAAAAATCATTACAAGAAAATAATATTTCTATACTTCTTTTAGGAACAGGACAATCAGAAACAGAACAAGCATTAAAAAAACTAAATCACAATAAAAATTACAATTCTTTTATCGGTTATGATGAAACCTTGGCTCATATATTCTATGCAGGTGCAGACTTTTTAATAATGCCTTCTCGAGTTGAACCTTGCGGATTAAATCAACTCTATGCATTGCGATACGGAACTGTTCCTGTTGTAAATTCTATAGGTGGATTAAAAGACACCGTTGTGGACATCTGCAACGAAGGTTATGGCATTTGCCATGAAGGAGTATCTGTAGAAAAAGTAACGACTGCAATTGCTAGAGCTAATGAATTTTATAGTGAAAAAAAAGAGTTTCAAAAAAATTCAAAAAAAATAATGACATTCGATTATTCTTGGGATAATTCTGCCAAAGAATATGTGAATTTATACCAATCCTTAAAACAATAATAAGTTATGATTAATGAAAACGTACTCTCTATTATCTTGGGGGGTGGTCAAGGTTCTAGACTATACCCACTTACCGCAGACAGATCGAAACCCGCAGTACCTATTGCAGGAAAGTATCGATTGGTAGATATCCCAATTTCAAATTGTATCAATTCAGGAATCAAAAGAATGTATGTATTGACACAGTTCAATTCTGCTTCTTTAAATAAACATATAAAAAACACCTATCACTTTAGTTTTTTTAGCGCAGCTTTTGTAGACGTATTGGCAGCAGAACAAACGATGCAAAGCGACAAGTGGTTTCAGGGAACCGCAGATGCTGTTAGACAAAGTATGCACCATTTCCTACAAAATGACTTTAAGTATGCTCTTATTCTTTCTGGTGATCAACTGTACAATATGGATTTTAAAGACATGATAAAAAAGCATGAAGAAAGTAATGCAGCTATCTCTATTGCTACCTATCCTGTAAACAAAAAAGATGCCACTTCTTTTGGAATTTTGAAAACAGACGCACAAAATACAATTACCTCTTTTATTGAAAAACCAGATGCGAGCTTATTACCAAATTGGACTTCTGATGTCAGTGATGAAATGAAGAAAGAAGATCGAAATTATCTAGCCTCTATGGGAATCTATATCTTTAATAGAGACTTACTAATAACTTTAATGAACAATCCGAAAACTATTGATTTTGGAAAAGAAATCATACCACAAGCTATTCAAAATCATAAAACAGTTAGTTACCCGTATGAAGGTTATTGGACAGACATCGGAAACATAGACTCTTTTTTCGAAGCCAACTTAGGTTTAACGGATGAAGTGCCAAAATTTAATTTATATGATGAAAATCGAGTTTACACAAGAGCTAGAATTTTACCTACCTCTAAGATTTCTGGCACCCTGCTTAATAAAGCTGTAATTGCTGATGGCTGTATAATAATGGCACAGAAAATAGAACGATGTGTGATAGGAATCCGTGCTAGAATTGGAAAAGATTCAGTACTAACAAACACCTATATGATGGGTAATGATTATTATGAATCTCTAGATAATATAGAAAAAAATAAGATAGTAAATCTTTTAGGTATTGGTAATAGGTGCCTAATTAATAATTGTATCATTGATAAAAATGTTAGAATTGGTGATGATGTTAAAATTAATGGAGGTCCTCACCTAAAGGATACTGAAACTAAAAATTATACCATCAAAGATGGCATCGTAGTCATCAAAAAGGGAGTTATTATACCAACAGGAACTGTTATCTAAGTAAAATACATGTCTAAAACAAAAGTATATAGCCGCTTTACAGATTTTGACATCTCTCTTTTTAAAGCAGGAAAGCACTATCGTTTGTATGAAAAATTTGGTGCTCATATAACTACCTTAGATGGCGAAAATGGCACCTACTTTTCTGTGTGGGCACCAGGCGCTAAAAGAGTAGCTGTAGTTGGAGATTTTAATTTTTGGCAAGAAGATGCAAATGCGCTAAATGTTCGTTGGGACGAAAGCGGTATTTGGGAAGGTTTTATACCCAATGTTGGAAAAGGGAGTATTTATAAGTATCAAATACAAAGTAGTATTAACGATGTAAAAACTGAAAAAGCGGACCCATTTGCAAGACGGTGTGAGCATCCACCGAAAACTGCTTCTGTAGTTTGGGAAGATGAATTCGCTTGGAATGATAAAAAATGGATGAAAAATAGAAAGAAAAAGAATGCACTAGATGCTCCTTTTTCTGTTTATGAGGTACATTTGGGATCTTGGAAGAAAAAAAAGGATCAAAATCGTTTTTTAAGTTACAAAGAATTAGCGAGCGAGTTGGTTGATTATGTTGAAGAAATGAATTTTACGCATGTAGAATTTATGCCTATAATGGAATACCCTTATGATCCAAGTTGGGGTTACCAATTAACTGGCTACTTTGCACCAACTTCACGTTTTGGCTACCCTGAAGAATTTAAATACCTCGTAGATGCATTTCATAAAAAAGGGATTGGTGTCATTCTAGATTGGGTGCCTTCACATTTTCCATCGGATGATCATGGTTTGGGCTTTTTTGACGGCTCGCACCTATACGAACATCCAGACAAAAGAAAAGGATACCACCAAGATTGGAAAAGTTTAATTTTCAATTATGGTAGAAACGAAATAAAGGCATTTTTAATAAGCAACGCTCTTTTTTGGTTAGACCAATACCATGCTGACGGCATAAGGGTTGACGCTGTCGCGTCAATACTATTCTTAGATTATTCTAGAGAAGAAGGGCAATGGGAACCAAATGAGTTGGGAGGACGCGAAAACTTAGATGCAATAAAATTTATCAAAGAAATGAATGCGGCTGTCTATGAAGCATTTCCTGATGTGCAAACAATTGCAGAAGAATCTACATCTTTCCCAAAAGTATCTAAACCTATTTATGAGGGTGGACTCGGTTTTGGAATGAAATGGATGATGGGTTGGATGCATGATACTTTAGCTTATTTTGCGAAAGAAACTGTTTACAGAAAACACCATCAAAATGGCTTAACATTTAGTTTGAATTATGCATTCACAGAAAACTTTATGCTACCACTATCTCACGATGAAGTAGTATACGGTAAAAAAGCTTTAGCAGACAAAATGCCTGGTGATGAATGGCAAAAATTTGGAAACTTACGCTTACTTTATAGTTTTATGTATACGCATCCTGGTGCAAAATTACTCTTTCAAGGTGGTGAATTTGGACAAACAAGTGAATGGGATTTCAATGGTAGTTTGGAATGGACTTTATTAAATTTTGAGACTCATAAAGGTATTCAAAACTTGGTAAAAGATTTAAATTCGATATACAAAACAGAAGCTGCTTTTCATCAAAAACAATTTTCAGCAGAAGGATTTGAATGGATAGATCATGGAGATCATGAGAATAGTGTAATATCATATATCAGAAAAGGTGTAAATGAAAAAGACCATATAGTTGTCGTTCTAAATCTAACTCAAATTCCAAGGGAAAACTACAGAATAGGTTTGCCAAAATCAGGAATATTAACACCCATTTTTAATAGTGATAAACCTCAATATAATGGAACAGGAAACTATGATAATATAATGGCGTCTTCTACCTCAATTGAATGGAATGGAAGGAAAAATTCTATTGAATTAAATTTACCTCCGCTAGGTATGATTGCATTTAAGTACAAATAATGACAACTCCTTTTTTTGTCTAATATAATGATAAAAAAAAGCCTTTATTTTTTTATACTTCGCAAAAAAATAACGGATTTTTATCACTTTAAAGAAAAATTTCAGCAAGCCTTAAAAGAATTTATATTCTGCTTATTTTTAAATAAATAAGCAATATTTTAGTGTTAGCTATTCTAAAAAAATTGTCGTAAAAATTATCTTTATGAGTAATTAGAAAGAACCTTTTACGATTTTTTACAAGTTAAAATAAACAACGTAAACAATGATTGTTAATACAGAATTAGAACAAAAAGGTAATTTATTTCCGTCGGAAATTGTAAACTACAAAAAAGATGTAGATACACTATATTTTACTACAAAAAACAATGTTGTCTTACAGCTAACAGTTGTTAGAGATAGTGTTATTAGATTTAGATACACTACTACTGGTAAGTTTGAAAATGATTTCTCTTACGGAATTACGAAATACGCAAGCAGAGGATATAATTTTTTGGATGTTACAGAAGACGAGATACATTATATAATTACAACTTCTAAACTTATTTGTAAAGTTGAGAAAAAAAGTTTGCAAGTTAGTATATATGACGCCATAGATTTCAAAATTATCAACCAAGATGAAATTGGTTTTCACTGGGAAGAAAGCTATGAACATGGGGGAGACATTGTAAAAATGAGTAAGATTTGTCAAAAATCTGAAAGCTATTACGGCCTTGGTGATAAACCTGTTGATGTTAATATCAAAGGTAAACGCTTTGAAAACTGGGTAACAGATTCCTATGCTTTTGGAAAAGACACAGATCCTATCTACAAAGCAATCCCTTTTTATACTGCAATTCAGGATGAAAAATCATATGGTATTTTCTTTGACAATTCTTTTAAAACATTTTTCGATTTTGCTCATGAAAGAAGAAATATTACAAGTTTTTGGGCACAAGGTGGTGAAATGAACTACTACTTTATTTATGGGCCAAAAATGGAAGATGTGGTTATAAACTATACTGATTTAACAGGTAAACCCCAACACTTACCTCCATTATGGGCATTAGGGTTTCATCAATGTAAATGGAGTTATTATCCAGAAAGTAATGTAAAAGAAGTTACAAAAAAATTTAGAGATTTAAAGATCCCTTGTGATGCAATCTACTTAGATATCGATTATATGGATGGTTTCCGTTGTTTTACTTGGGATAAAGAATATTTCCCTGATCCAAAAAGAATGGTGAAGGAATTAGAAAATGACGGTTTTAAAACTGTCGTTATAATTGATCCGGGAATTAAAATCGATTTAGAATATCCGGTATTTAAAGAAGCTTTAGATAAAGATTATTTCTGTAAACGTGCAGATGGCCCTTATATGAAGGGTAAAGTATGGCCCGGAGAATGTTACTTCCCAGACTTTACAAAACCAGAAGTAAGAACCTGGTGGGAAGGTTTATTTCAAGAATTAATTGAGGAAATAGGAGTAAAAGGAGTTTGGAATGACATGAATGAACCTGCTGTTATGGATGTTCCTAATAAGTCATTTCCAAATGATGTTCGTCATGATTATGACGGCAATCCTTGTTCACACAGAAAGGCACACAATATTTATGGAATGCAAATGGCACGTGCTACGTATCATGGGTTAAAAAAATATGCATATCCAAAACGTCCTTTTGTAATTACTAGAGCAGCATATTCTGGTACACAAAGGTATACCTCTACTTGGATGGGTGATAATGTAGCAACATGGGAACATTTATCGATTGCAAATAACCAAGCACAAAGAATGGCAATGTCAGGTTTTTCTTTCGCTGGGAGTGATATTGGTGGATTTGCAGAACAACCTCAAGGAGAACTATTTGCACGTTGGATT
>JAQWOW010000130.1 GCA_029245665.1 Polaribacter sp.
ATGAAATTTTTAGATCTAGATGACTATATAATTAACAAAGAGGGGATGTCTATTGCTGAAATCTTTGAAAAAAAAGGAGAGGTTTATTTTAGGGTGATAGAAAATAAATATTTAAAAGAAGTTCTTAATACTAAAGATCAATTTATTCTTGCTTTGGGAGGAGGAACCCCCTGTTATGCAAATAATATGGAGGAGATTAATAAAGGAGATACGGTATCGATATACTTACAAGGTAAGACAAAAACAATGATTGATCGGTTAATTAAGAAAAAAAGTAAACGGCCATTAATTGCTTCTCTTGCAGATGACAAGATATCTGAATTTGTGGCAAAACATCTTTTTGAAAGACGGATGTATTATGAATTGGCAAAAATTACAGTAAAAATAGATGCTAAAACTAAAAAAGAAATTGCTAAAAAATTGAAAAAGATACTAAACTAAATATGCAATCGCTTCTTTATTAGAAAACTCAACATGTATGTGCTCTTTTATGGATGTTGATAAAGAAATTCCTTTAAAATCAGCTTTTACAGGATATTTTTTATGATTTCTATTAACTAATACAGCTGTTTTGAATTTTTTTAATGGAACCTCTAAAAAATGCTTTATTCCATATATTAGAGTAGTACCAGAACTCAATACATCATCTACTAAAACCAAAGATTTATTTTCGTAATCTTTTATATCCAAAGAGGTGGTAATCGGGTTTAATGGATTTTTTTTATCGATATAAACTTTACATATTATTATTTTTAAAGAAGAAATTTCTTTTAAAGATTCCTCAATTTTTTCAGCAAAAATAAAACCATTGCCTACAATACCTGCAAGTACAACCTCTTTCTCTGAAGTATTTGTTTCGTATATCTGATATGCAATTCTTCTAATTTTTTGAGAAATTTGCAATTGATTTAAAATAATGCTACTTGATGTTGTCATATCTATTCTTTTGAATCATCTTGATAATTATCAATATCTCTTCTGTCTTTTTTTGTAGGTCTACCAGCTCCTTTTTTTCTATAGTAATCTTTAGAGAATTTTAAAAGTGCTGTTTTTTCAAATTCTTCTTTTGGTGTCAGATCTTTTCTATATAAATCAATTAATTTTGCACCAACTCTACTTTCTGGTAAATCTAAAACTTTTATTTGATAATTAATTTGATTTTTACGAACTAAAATTAATTCATCGCCAAAAACTTCTTTAGAGGGCTTTATATTTTTATTATCTATCTTGACTTGTCCTTTTTTACAAGCTGTGGTTGCAATACTTCTTGTTTTAAAAATTCTAATACACCATAAATATTTGTCAATTCTCATAAAAATAGTTAAAATATAATGTTTGTCTTTTTACAAAGGTATAAAATTGGTAAATTGCGTGCTCAAATTTAAAGATTAAATGAATAAAATAAAAAATATTTTAGCAATAGCATTTGCAATAATTCTAATACATTCATGTGGTAGTGATACCTCTATTGCTGTAGATGATTTTGACCATGAAGCGCAAGCTTTAATAGATAATGATACCTTGGTTCAGTTTTTAAAAAATCATTACTATGACACTTCTACAGATGCTGTAAAGGCATTAGTTCCCGGTCAAATTGCCCTTCAAGACGATGAAGACAATCTAAAGTCAATGAGCATTACTGAAAATGACATTGATTATACATTATATTATTATACAGCTCAAATAGGGACTCCATCAATAGACAAAGGAAAGCCATCTGTCATGGATTCTGTATTTGTAAAATATAATGGACAACGTATTGTAAATACAGACAGTATCAGCGGTACTTTTGATAGTAATAACAATATTTGGTTTAAACTAAACGGTGCAATAAGAGGATGGGCTCATGGATTTACCAATTTTAAGGGAGGAGATAATATTACTGACAATGGTCCTATAACTTTTGAAAATGGTGGAAAAGGAGTTTTGTTTATTCCATCTGGTTTGGCCTATGCAAACTTTGGAAGTGGAAATATTTTACCAAATGAATGTTTACTCTTTTATATTGACTTATATGATTTCGTAAAAGACACAGATCATGATAATGACGGTGTTGCCTCAATTTTTGAGGATCCAGACGGTAATGATGATCCAAGAAATGATGATACTGATGGTGATGGATTGATAAATTATATTGACCGAGATGATGATGGAGATGGGGTTTTAACAATAAATGAAGATACTAATGGAGATGGAAACCCCGCAAATGACTTTAACGATGTAAATAATCCTACTTTACCGGACTATTTAAATCCAGCTATTAAATAACACTTTATATAAATGTATGAAAAAAGCTCTTGAAAATTCAAGAGCTTTTTTGTGCAAATATTTTTTTTATAGTTTATAGGATAGACCTAAAATAATTTGATTCACCCTTGTATCAAAATTAACCGGGCCTCCTGTTGCACGAATAAAGGTACTTTCTACACCAGAAAAAGCTCTTTCCCAACGAACGTCAATTCCAAATTTACCGAGTTCTATGCCTCCTCCTAATTGCAAGCCAAGTGTAAACCCATTAGATTTTACATCAGTAATATCATTAAAGCTAAAGTCTGAATTTAAAATATATTGAAATGAAGGCCCTGCGTACACATTTCCAACTCCAAATATTTTTTTACCAATTAACAAAGGAATGTCTATTTTTTGAAATGTGTAAGAAGTTGTTTCATCTGAAAATCCGTATATAACTTCATTTTCTAAATTTGTATAAACTAGCTCTGGCCTAAAGTATAAACCAATTGCAGGTATTTTAAAACGAACCCAAACACCTGCATGATACCCGGTTTTACTTTCTGCTCCCTTAAAAACATCCGAACTTACTTCTCCAATTGAATTTGAGTTGTAGTTAACACCTGCTTTTACACCAAAAGCCATTTGTGCAGTTGTTATTTGACTCAAACTAAAAGTTACGAATAGTATTAAAAGTAGTTTTTTCATTATTTTTATTTAAAATTCTACAAAGTATACGTAAAAAATTAAAAATTCTTTACTTTCTAGAAATTACTTTTTTAACTGCATTTACAATAGAAATAGCATTTAACCCATATTTTTCCATTAATTGAGCTGGAGTTCCAGATTCTCCAAAGGTATCATTTGTACCAATAAACTCTTGAGGAGTAGGAGTATTTAAAGCCAAAGTTCTTGCAACACTTTCACCCAAACCACCAATGATATTATGTTCTTCGGCAGTAACGATACAACCTGTTTTAGCTACAGATTTTAAAATAATGTCTTCGTCTAGTGGTTTGATTGTGTGTATGTTAATTACATCTGCAGAAATCCCTTGGGCTTCTAGTTTTTCAGATGCTTGAAGGGCTTCCCAAACCAAGTGGCCTGTTGCAACAATTGTAACATCCGTTCCTTCAGTTAATTGAATTCCTTTTCCAATTTCAAATTTTTCTTCTTTATAATCTGGCATAAAAATAGGAACTACTGGTCTTCCAAAACGCAAATAAACAGGACCATTATGATCTGCAATTGCAATAGTTGCTGCTTTGGTTTGGTTGTAATCACAAGTATTGATTACGGTCATTCCTGGCAACATTTTCATCAATCCTATGTCTTCTAAAATTTGATGTGTAGCGCCATCTTCTCCTAGCGTTAAACCTGCATGTGAAGCACAAATTTTAACATTTTTTCCAGAATACGCAATAGATTGACGAATTTGGTCATACACTCTCCCTGTAGAAAAGTTTGCAAAAGTTCCTGTAAAAGGAATTTT
>JAQWOW010000135.1 GCA_029245665.1 Polaribacter sp.
ATACAAAATCAGGGTTTGGATTTCCTATAAAAGTCCTATCTAAAATATCGATAACTCCATCTTCATTTTGATCCACGAATCTAACATCACCAGCAACAGCACCTGCAACAAGGTCTGTATCTTCTGTTTGATATATTCCATTGCTTTCTAAACCATAAAAAAGACCTGCTTCTTCACCTTCAATAAATACATTGGCAGGGGTTCTAAAATACTGACCTCTACTGATCTGATTACCAAAATAAAACGAGCGATTTTCTGCAACTCCATCAATGTAAAAATCTTTTAAAGGAATTCCAAGAGCTTCTATTTTCGTTTTATTAAAGGAAATGTTTCCACCAATATTAATTTCAAAATCATCAGTAGAGACCGCAGCAATATTCAATGCAAGCTCCAAACCTTTGTTAGAAATACTTCCTCTGTTTATAAGAATATTGCTAAATCCTGAAGATGTTGGAATCGGACTATTTTGCAATAAATCTTTGGTTGTTTTGTCGTATACGTCAATACTCCCTGAGATTCTATTATTTTTACTTTCAAAATCGATTCCTAGATTAACTTGTTCAGTTGTTTCCCATGTTAAATTAGGGTTTGCAATGTTATTAAGTGTCATGGGCACACTAGTTCCATTTCCTGGTGTTCCGTATAGTTGTCCGTTAATTCCATAATCAGACAATGTCCCATAAGCTCTGATACCATGGTTTCCTATTTGTCCCCAACCTGCTCTCAGTTTTAAATCTTCAAAAATATTTAAGTTTTTAATAAAACTTTCATTATCAAGTCTCCACGCCAATGCAAATGATGGAAAGAAACCATACCTATTGTCTTCTGAGAATTTAGAAACACCATCTCTACGAAACGATGCTGTTAGGATGTATTTATTATTAAAGGTGTAGTTTATACGGCCCAATAAAGAGAAAATTTGTTGGTCAGCTTTTAAATACCGTAACGGTTGCGTAATTACGGATGCTAGAAAAGGTTGTTGCGTTGTAAGTTCGGTTGTTACAAAATTTTCAACTGCATAAATACTATTCTCTACATTTCTTACATCATACGTAATACCAGCAGTGGCATTTATTCTATGCCTTTTGTTAAAAGTTCTATTGAATCTTAAAAAATTATTAATTTGATAAGATGTTGCATTCAAAGTAGATATTTGTAATGCACCATTTGCGTTATTACCTTGAAATGTTGTTAGTCCAAAAAAACGTCTTCTGTCTTTAGTTCTAATATTACCACCTCCTTTTATTTCATATTGTAAACCCTTAATAGGAAGTTTATAAGTAAGCCCTACAGATATGATATATCTTTTTTCTTTTGAAACATCTTCAAAATCGTTTATCCAAGAGTATGGATTTGAAGCTTCTAAGTCTTCTCCAAAATCTTCAATCTGCTCTGTGATTACAGGTCTAAATATAATCGCGTTTCTAACAAAACTTTGGTTGGCACCAATTAAATCTCCTCCTTCAGCAAAATTTGTATTGTTAAATGAAGTACTAATTCTAGCTTGTAACTTTAATTTATCTGTAAGGTTTTGATTTAAATTAATTCTCAAATCACCACTTTTGAGGCTAGAATTACTTACGATACCATTTTGTTCATCAAAACCTCCTGAGATGTAATAATTCCCTTTATCACTTCCACCTGAAGCTGAAAAACCAACCTTAGTGCTAAAGCCAGGACGGTATAGCTCATCTTGCCAATTTATAAGTTGAGCAGGTGTATCTAAAACATTAGCATCGCCTGCAGTATTGTAATTAATTCCAAATACTTGGTCACCATTTACTTGAAATCGAGGGTTTTCTCCGCTGAGTAAGGAAACTTCATTTTGATAGTTAGCATAGCCAATACCATCTAAGACATCGTATTTTTTATCTATATTTCTTACAGAGTTTGTTACAAAAGCACTAATTTTTACTTTTCCTTTTTCTCCTTTTTTAGTAGTAATTAAGATCACACCATTTGCACCTCTAGAGCCATAAATTGCAGTAGCTGATGCATCTTTTAAAACCTCAATACTTTCAATGTCTCTTGGGTTTATCCCACTCAAGCCATTTTGATTTTCTTGACCGGAATTACCGATACCACCAGCAGCTATTACATCTTCTCCCGCAGATGAAATAATAACTCCATCGATAACATAAAGTGGCTCATTATTTCCACGAAGACTGTTGGTTCCTCTAATTTTTACACTAATACCAGAACCAGGAGACCCTAAATTTTGTGTTACTTGAACCCCTGCTGATCTACCTTGTAATAATTGATCAACAGAACCAGATTGATTTGCAATGTCATCTGCTACTTTTACAGATGTTATTGAACCCGTAACATCTTTCTTGAGAACACTACCGTAACCAACTACTACAATTTCATCTAATTGGGTTGCATCTGCTTCTAATTGTACATTAATTGTGGTTTTGTTTTTGATTTTAACCGCTTCAGTTTTGTATCCTAAATATGAAAATATTAAGATTTGTGAACTGTTTTTAGGAACTGAAATCATAAAGTTTCCATCAAAATCTGACACAGCTCCCAAACTTTCTGTATTTTTAATTTGAATTGTTACACCAGGTAATAAGTTGCCAGTTTCATCTTTCACAGTTCCTGAGATCGTTGTTGATTGAGCATAAATTATTACTGGTAAAAAAAGCAATAAGTAGAGTAGTCTCTTCATAATTTTCGAGTAATTCTTAGTTAGTAATTGTTTGTTTTTTTAGTCGTAAATTTTTTTTAAGAATTTAAAATCCTCAGAAATAAAATAACTAAATAATAGATATCACAAATTTAAAAGCATAATGTTTGTTGTGTTTGTAATATTTGAGGAAAAAAATAACATATTTGAAGCAAGTTAGTAAATTTAAGGTCTTATTAATATCAAACAATTATATTTATATTCTTTTACTAAAATATGTTTTTTAATTTGTAATTTCATCCGTCATGAGTAGCAGTAAGCTTTTACATACTTTTGTTCTCTTCTTGTTTTTTAGTTCAGTAATTGGTCAAGAAAACCAAAATGAATATAATTTTGTAGCTATCGATGATGGTTTTACTCAAAGTGCCATTACATCTATTATAAAAGACAATGAAGGGTTTACTTGGATTGGAACTTATAGTGATGGATTGTTTAAGTATAATAGTATCGATTTTAAGAGTTATAAACAA
>JAQWOW010000137.1 GCA_029245665.1 Polaribacter sp.
CAAGTTTGGAGTGCGTATCAATGATATTAAGCGATGGAATAGTTTAAAAAGCACTCGTTTAAGTATTGGACAAAGATTGTATATTTACCCAAGAAAAGTATCATTTTTATTTATTAAACAACAAGAAAATAAACTATATAAATTAACAGCAACCGTTCTTTGTGATCGCAATAAGATTCAAAAAAGAGACTTAAATTCGAATATTTCTTAAAAAGCTATTGATTTTTAGACGATAAAATTATAAAATGGAATGATATTTGGAGCTGCATTTAAAAACATCTAAAAGTTAAACCCATGAAAAAAATATGTATACTTTTTACAATTGGCCTATTTCTATCTTCTTGTGTAGGGAATGATAAATTTATTTTACGAAAGTCAATTGGTAAAATAAATAAAGTAATGGTGGTTGCAAAAGCAAGTGATTGGAATGGAGATATTGGGAAAGAAATAAGAAATTCTTTTGGCGAACTAATGGTTGGTTTACCTCAGCCAGAATCCCTTTTAAAGGTGTCGCAAGTGGCTCCAAATGGATTTGGAAATATGATGAAAGTTGCTAGAAATATTCTAGTAATTGGTGTTTCTGACGAAGAGAAATACTTTGTAAGAAAGAATGTATATGCACAACCTCAAACCATTATCTATGTATATGCTAAGGATAAAGAAGGCGTTATAAAAATGTTTAAAAAGCACAAAAAAGAAATTATAAAGACAGTCATACAATCGGATATAAATATGACTCAAAATTTGTTTAAAAAAAATAAATTAGACGATACTCAATTTAAAACATTGCAAAACTTAGGGGTATCATTAACGATTCATAATAAATTTAAAACAGTTGATGATACAGGAGGTTTTTTGTGGCTTCGCCATCATTTAACAAGTGGGATTGCAAAAACAGGAAGCAATAATATATTGGTGTATTCCGTTCCTTTGGAAGACGAAACTCAAGTTTCAGATAGTATTATTGCGGTTAGAAATAGAATAGGAAAAAAATACATTCCTGGATCAAATCCAGAAACCATGTATATGATTACAGAAGAGGCCTATACTCCTTTTACTTTTGATGCCGTTATAGACGGAAAAAAAGCGTATGAAACTCGGGGTAAATGGGAAGTGAAAAACGACTTTATGGCAGGGCCATTTCTAAATTATACAATACTTGATAAACAAAGGAATAGATTGCTAATTTTTGAGGGATTCACATACGCACCTTCGGTTAGTAAACGAGCATTTTTGTTTGAGCTGGAAGCGATTGCAAAATCAATGAAAATTCAATAAAAAATATAAATTTTTCAATTTTTTGTAAAAACAAAATTAGTTTAATAACCTATTTTTGTTCGTACTCTTTTTAAAACATCATCTGCTACAGTCGTTGCCTTTATTGCGCCAATTTTTAAAGCTTCATCAATTTCATTTTTGTGATTCATAAAGTGATGGTATCGTTCTCTAATCTCCGAAAATTGATCAATAATTAGCTCATATAAAGCCTGTTTCGCGTGTCCGTAACCGTAGTTTCCACCTTCATAATTTGCTCTCATTTCTTTAATTTGGCTCTCTGAAGCGACTAATTTATACAAACCAAAAATAGTGTCATTATCAGGGGTTTTAGGTTCTTCCAAGCCTTTACTATCTGTTTTAATAGACATTATTTGTTTTCTTAATTTTTTATCTGTTAAGAAAATATTGATAATGTTATTTCTAGATTTACTCATTTTTTTACCATCAGTACCAGGAACTAATTTGGTGTTTTCCTGTATTTTCGCTTTAGGAGCAACTAATGTTTCACCCACAAGGTTGTTCAACCTATTTGCAACATCACGAGTCATTTCTAAATGCTGTAATTGATCTTTTCCTACAGGAACAATTTCTGCATCATACAATAAAATATCTGCAGCCATTAACATTGGATAGGAAAACAATCCTGCATTTACATCTTCCAATCTATCTGATTTATCTTTAAAACTATGCGCTAAGGTTAACCTATTATAAGGAAAAAAGCAACTCAAATACCAAGATAATTCTGTCACTTGAGGAACGTCACTTTGTCTGTAAAAAACAGTCTTTTCAATATCTAAACCACAAGCCAACCAAGTAGCAGCAGTACTGTATGTGTTTTCCCTTAACTCATCTCCGTTTTTAATTTGAGTCAAAGAGTGCATGTCTGCAATGAATAAAAAAGCTTCATTTTCTGGATTATTAGCCATTTTTATGGCAGGCAAAATGGCGCCCAATAAATTTCCTAAATGGGGAGTTCCCGTACTCTGTACACCTGTTAAAATTCTTGACATTAATTTATTTTTTAAGCAAAAGTGACTATTAGATTCTTGTGCTAAGACAAAAATAAGGTTTTATGCTATAAAAACGAACAAGCGAAAAAGATAATTACTATTTTTGAAACTTATGAAGTTTTTAAAAATTCCTTTTCTATTAATTTGGCGTTTGTGGTTTTACATTTTGATGTTTATAACAATCATTTTAATGACACCAATTTTATTAATTTTTACTTACAAGGAAACATATTATCATCTGCTATGGAAGTTGGTTAGAATTTGGTCTAAAGTTCTTGTTTATGGAATGGGTTTCCGTTTATGTCTTCAATTAGATCAAGAAATTGAACCCAATAAAAGCTATATGTTTTGTCCGAATCACTCCTCTTTAATGGATCCTTTTGTACTGATTCTTTTAAGTAAAAATCCAATTGTTTTTGTTGGAAAACAAGAATTGGCTACAATTCCAATTTTCGGATATTTTTATAAAAAAGTGGTTATCATGGTTGATAGAAGTAGTCCAAAAAGCCGAAAAAGTGTTTATAAAAAGGCTAAAAAAAGATTGAAAAATGGAGTTAGTATGGCTATTTTCCCTGAAGGACTAGTGCCCACTGAAGAGGTCGTCTTAGCGCCATTTAAAAAAGGAGCTTTTAGTTTGGCAATAGAATTTAATATACCCATTGTACCACAAGTTTATTTTGATTGTAAACGATTATTTTCCTGGAATTTCTTAAAAGGAAGTCCTGGAGTTTTTAGAATTCATCAGCATCTATTTATTGAAACTAAAGGGTTAAAAATGGATGCTTTAAATTCGCTAAAACAACAAACTTTTGATATCATTTATAATGATTTATCAACGGATGTAAAGTACATGAATGATACAAATAGAAAGAAATGAGTGTGAAATTAAATCCCAAATATTCAGATTCTGAAGAGCAGCTAAATATTTGGTCTCATGGTCTAGGGTTGCTTGCAAGTATCGTTGCGTTTCCTTTTTTATTGAAAAAAGCCTTTTCGTACTCAGATTTTTGGGAAATTGCGAGTTTTATTATTTACGCGTTTAGTTTAATTATTTTGTATGCAGCATCAACTTTTTATCATGCTGCAAAAAAACCAAAGAAAAGGCGAATGTTAAATATTTTTGATCATGCTGCAATTTATGTATTAATTGCAGGGAGCTATAGTCCTTTTTGTTTAGTTGCTTTAAAACCTTATTTAGGCTTTTATATGTTTATTGCTGTTTGGGTCTTTGCCTCAACAGGAATTGTACTCAAATTATTTTTTACAGGAAGATTTGATAAAATTTCAACTGCAATGTATCTTTTAATGGGATGGCAGGTTCTGTTTTTTATAAAACCTTTAATTGCTGCATTAACGAGCTTTGGTTTAAATTTATTAATTGCTGGAGGGATCTTTTACACTGTTGGAGCGATTTTATACTCCCTCAAAAAAATGCCATACAATCACGCTATCTTTCATGTGTTTGTTTTGTTAGGAAGTGTAAGCCACTTTACAGCACTCTATTTCTTGTAGTTAAACTATTTTATTTCCATTTTTTATACGGATTCTTGCTAATGCTAGAATTGTAGTATTTTGGGTCTCCAGTAACTTCAAGACCCAACCAATTGGGCCTTATGAAATCTTCAGCTTCCGAACGTAATTCTACTTCTGCGAGTATTAAACCCTCATTATCACCCAGAAACTCATCAACTTCAAAAGTATGACGGCCCACATCAATTAGGTACCTAGTTTTTTCAATTAAACAGGGTTCACAAAGTAAAAGAAGCTCTTCAGCTTCTCGCTTTTTTATTTCTTTTTCCCATTCAAACCTCGATATTCCGGTTGAGTTAGACTCTCCTTTTACTGTTATAAAAGCTATTTCATCAACAATTCTAATTCGAACTGTTCTTTTTTTATCAGCGTTTAAATACCCCTGTTTTAGGTGTTTTTTTTCGTTGCTCTCAGTTCTAAAAGCAGTATTTTTTACTAAAAATTTACGTTCAATTTCGATACCCATAATTTTTTTTGAATTTTTACTAATATAGGGTCTTTTATCGTTAATTTAGTAATAAATAAATATCTTTGATATTTAAATTTAAACAATGAAAAACCTTTTTTTACTTTGTATATTATTTTTTTCATTACAGGTTTCTGCCCAAACAGATTATAGTGATTCTTGGGAAGATTTTTACTCCTATAGCAATGTTAAGGATTTTGTAAAAGTAGACGATGTCATTTATGCCCTGGCAGACAATGCTGTTTTTACTTACAATACAACAACAGAGCAAATTAACAAGTTTTCTTCAGTGCAAGGTTTATCTGGAGAAACAACAAAATCAATTCACTACAGTAAAACTTTTCAAAGATTGATTATTGGTTACGAAAATGGTCTATTGGAGGTAGTAGACAATGATGGGTCTATTACAATTTCGTCAGATATTGTAAATTTTAATCAATTTGGAAGAAAGAGTATCAATCATATCAAAGAATTTAACGACAAGCTTTATTTATCGCTTCCTTTTGGAATTGTGGTGTATGATATTGAAAAGTTAGAGTTCGGAGACACCTATTTTATAGGAAATAACTCAAGCTCACTAGAAGTTAATCAAATAGAAGTTTTAAATGGATTTATTTATGCAGCAACTGATGTTGGTCTTTTTAAGGCGGATGTAACCAGTAATTTATTGATAGATTTTAACAATTGGGAGGCGCAATTTTCTCCTCAAAACTTTAGTCAAATAGCCATATTTAAGAATCAATTGTATTTAGTCAATGGAAGTGATTTATTCCAATTAAATGGAAGCATCTTAAATTCTGTAAAAAGTTTTTCTAACAACATCATCAGTATACAACCATCTACTACTTATTTGTCTGTTGCATTTAATAATTTTGCAACGATTTTAGATTTAGAATTAAATCCCATTTTTGAAGTTTCAGCAACTTCAGAATTCGAGTATACGCTAAACACTATTTTTACGGAGAATGATAATGTGTATTTAGCAACTAAAGAATATGGGATTTTAAAGGCACTTTCAAATCAATTAACAAGTTATGAAGAGATACACCCACAAGGACCTTTATCGAATGATATTTTTTCTATAACATCAAATGAAAATAATCTCTGGGTTGTTTATGGAGGCTATTCATCTGCTTATGTTCCCTCAGGAATTAGAAAAGGCTTTAGCAACTACAATGGAGAGGAGTGGATAAACACTAATTTTTCTTCAGATTTTCCTTTTTTAGATTTAGTTCATGTAACCATTGACCCAAATAATGAAAATAAAGTTTTTATTAGTTCTTTTGCTCAAACAAGTAATGGCAATATTTTTTCCGGAGGCGGGCTTCTGGAAGTAGAAAACAATGAGGTAGCTAAATTCTATAATTCACAAAACAGTCCTTTAGAAGATTTTCTCTCAAATAGTCCTAGGAATATCACAACAAGAATAAGTGGCTCTGGTTTTGACAGTCAAGGAAACTTGTGGATTGCTGATGCATTAGCTTCCAAAAAATTAAAAAAATTATCTCCGAGTGGAATATGGTCTAGCTTCGACTTAAGTAGTTTACAAACGAATGCAGCACAAGAAACTAATATTGTTATTGTAGACAGAAACAATAGTATTTGGATCGGAACCAGAAGAAATGGGGTGTATGTTTATAATGAAAATGGAGATAGAAAAAAAGCATTGATTGCAGCTCCTAATTCAGGAAATTTGCCAGACGTAAATGTCAGAGCTATTGCAGTTGATAGTGACAATAGGGTTTGGATTGGGACACAATCTGGGATGGTAGTTTATGCGAATGCTTCTGGGGTTTTTGACGATACAACACCGAATGCCAATCCTGTTGTGATCAATGGAGATGAAAATGGTTTTGGAGAGAGACTTCTAAGTGATCAAACAATTAATTCTATTGTG
>JAQWOW010000165.1 GCA_029245665.1 Polaribacter sp.
GCAAAATCTAAAGAAAAAAAAGGATGGGTTTTTACCCTAGACTACCCAAGTTATGTTCCTTTTTTAACCTATGCAGAAAATAGAGAATTGCGAAAAAAAATGGCAATTGCTGCAGGTAAAAAAGCCTTTCAAAACAATGAATTTAATAATGAGAAAATTGTTTTAAAAATTGTAAATCTCCGCCATCAAAGAGCCAATTTATTGGGTTACAAAACCCATGCCCATTTTGTTTTAGAGGAAAGAATGGCCGAATCACCTGAAAAAGTAATTGAATTTTCAAACAACCTATTAGAAAAGGCAAAGCCTGCTGCCATAAAAGAGTTTGAAAATTTAGAAAATTACGCAAAAAAAACAGATAAAATAGACCAACTTCAAAAATGGGATGGCGCCTATTATTCAGAAAAACTAAAAAAGGAATTATTTGATTTGGACCAAGAACTTTTAAAACCCTATTTTAAGTTAGAAAATGTAATTGCCGGTGTTTTTACAATTGCAAACAGGTTGTATGATTTAAATTTTGAAGAAACTTCTGATCTTGACAAATATCATGAAGATGTAAAAACCTATCGTGTTACTGATAATAATGGGAAATTTATATCTATTTTTTATGCTGATTTTCATCCAAGAAAAGGAAAAAGAAACGGGGCGTGGATGACCTCCTATAAAGCACAACAAATTAAAAATAAAATAAACGAACGCCCACAAGTTTCTATTGTTTGTAATTTCACAAAACCAACCGAAACGAAACCCTCATTGCTTACCTTTAATGAAGTTACTACCTTGTTTCATGAATTTGGTCATGCGCTTCATGGAATATTAGCAAACACTACCTATGGTAGTTTGTCTGGAACGTCTGTCTCATGGGACTTTGTGGAATTACCGAGTCAAATTTTAGAAAATTGGTGTTATGAAAAAGAAGCACTAGAACTCTTTGCAAAGCATTATAAAACTGGGGAAGTAATTCCTATGAAATATATAGAAAAGATTAAAGAATCTGCAAGTTTTCACGAAGGAATGCAAACATTAAGGCAACTTAGCTTTGGTCTTTTAGATATGAAATGGCATGGTCAAAATCCATCAAAAATAGTTTCTATAAAGGAATTTGAAAACGAAGCCTTTGCCACTACAAAATTATATCCAGATGTTATAGAAAACTCGATGAGTACTGCTTTTTCTCATATTTTTCAAGGGGGCTATTCTGCAGGGTATTATTCTTATAAATGGGCAGAAGTCTTAGATGCAGATGCTTTTGAATATTTTTTAGAAAAAGGTATCTTCAATAAAGAAGTAGCTTCTAAATTTAAAGAGAATATACTCTCAAAAGGGGGAACAGAAAAGCCAATGTCTTTGTACAAACGCTTTAGGGGAAAAGCGCCGAAACCCGAAGCTTTGTTAAAAAGAGCGGGACTCTCTTAAAAAAGTAATCAATTTTTAGTAATCTATTCTTATTCATCTCTCTTTTTCATTTTTTTTCAAACTATGTTAATAGATTGCTTTAAGAAAGCTATTTTTTTG
>JAQWOW010000169.1 GCA_029245665.1 Polaribacter sp.
GTTGAGTATAAAAACTACCGAAGCCAACCCAAATAAAAATGGAGAAGTAGAAGCACCAATCGTTTTGTTAGACAAAATCGAAGCAGATTTAGAGAAATTTATGTCAAACTCTAAAAATAAAATAGTACAATTACATGTACATCCTTTTATTGCAGCTTATCTAACAAAAGGATTCAATTCTATTCGTTTTAAATGGTATTTAAAACACAAAAAGTGGATTACAATTATACCTCGTGATGCTTACACATATTTGTATTATAGATTTAAGTCTCCAAAGTCTTAAGCTCAATACAATAAAGGCAATAATTTTTTATCAAAAAACCCCGCAACCTAAAAGTTGCGGGGTTTTGTATTTTAGAAGAGCTACTGTTTATGGTTTTTCTTTAATCAAATACATGTATACAGGATAGTGGTCAGAATAGCCTCCAGTGTATGTACCGTTCGAAAAACTTCTAAAAGGATATCCTTTATATTTTCCTTTCTTAGTTGTTAGAAATCGTTTATTAAAAATCAATGCTTTGTACATTTTATAGGTAGAAAAATCTTTATCACCTTTATCTAATAGTGGAGAAGTAAAGAAAATCATATCAAATAAATTTATTTTATCTCTATATTTTAAAGTGTTAAAACCTCTGCGAAACATTTCTTCATAAGGATTGTATAGGTCGCCCTCTTTTGTATCCTTTTTTTTACTTTTTGTTTGTAACACTTTTTTAAAACTAGAATTTATCGGGTCATCATTAAAATCGCCCATAATTAAAATTTTAGCATTTGCATCTTGCTTTTTAACTTGTTCTATAATTTTTATATTTTGATATGCTGCTTTTTCTCTACTAGGTCTACTTGCCAATTCACCTCCTCTTCTAGAGGGCCAATGATTTACAATTAAATGTATTAATTCGTCGTCTAAATAACCAGAAATTAAGAGTTGGTCTCTTGTGAAAACCATATGGTTGTTTTTAAAAATTCGTGGATTAAAAGCTTCGTGGTAAATGGGTTTAAAATATTTTTTTTGATACAATAGCGCAACATCAATACCTCTTTTGTCTGGAGAGTCATAGTGTATAATGCCGTAATTATTTTTTATTAGATGTTTAGAGGTTACTAAATCCTTTAAAACATTTAAATTTTCTACTTCTGAGACTCCAATTATAGCGGGACTTGTTCTTGTTTTTTCAAAACCAATTTTAGCAATGGTACTACTAATTTTTTCTATTTTATCCCAATATACTTTAGATTTGTTAGATTTTAACTCCATTATAGGGCTAGCTTCATCATTTTTATTGACATCATTAATGGTGTCAAACAAGTTTTCTAAATTATAAAAAGCAACCGTTCTAATTGCATATTTTTTTCCATTCTTCTGAGAAAAAACGGCCATAATTGACAAGGAAAAAAAAATAATCAAAAATAATTTCTTACACATAATGAGGTGTTTTTTAAATGATAAAAGTAAGAAACTAAACCTGTTTTAGAGAGGATCAATTCTTCTTTTTAGGATTCTTCCGTCTTTTTGACTAAATTTAAGTGCGATTGAGAAAAAGAAAAATTAGAGTACAAGTTGATTATGAAAAAAATTGTGATGGCAATATTTTTTCTATTATACTCATTTATAGAGGTTAATGGACAAAATAGTGTAAAAGGAATTGTTTTAGATGATGATTCTAAAGAACTTCTTAAAGGTGTTTTTGTTCAAATAAAAAATACACCCATAAGTCAAACTACAGACTCAAACGGCGCTTTCTTGATGAAGAGCTCTCAAAGTGGAAAATTTGTTTTGGAAATAAAATTTGCTGGTTATGAAACTCAGAACATACCGATAGAATTATCTGGAAATATTTTAGAGTTGGGAAAAATCTTTTTGTTTAAAGAGGTTTTAGAACTTCAAGATTTAAGCTTAATAACACTTTCAGACGACGAATTGAATGATGATGCAAGTTCCGCAGATAATATTTCTGGACTTTTACAGTCATCAATGGATATTTTTCTTAGAACAGCAGCTTTTGAATTTAGTGCTTCTTTTTTTAAAGTGAAAGGCTTTGATTCAAGTCATGGAAAGTTGTTAATGAATGGTATAGAAATGAATAAAATTTATAACGGAAGAGCACAATGGAGTAATTGGGGCGGTTTAAATGATGTGCTAAGAAATCAAGAGTTTAGAAATGGTTTAAGTCCATCAGATGTTACATTTGGTGGACTTTTAGGCTCAACAAATATAAATACTAGAGCATCACAACAACGACCAGGTGTTAGGATCTCCTATTCCTCATCTAATAGAAGTTACCAACATAGAATTATGGCGACCTATTCTAGTGGAATGTTAAAAAATAATTGGGCCTACACTATTTCTGGGAGCAGAAGACATGGAAATGAGGGATTTAACGAAGCAACATCTTACAATGCCTATTCTATGTTTACTTCTGTTGAGAAAAAAATAAATGACAAAAGCAGTATTAATTTTACAGGTATTTTTACACCAAATAGAAGAGGAAAGTCGTCACCAAACACACAAGAAGTCTTTGATTTAAAAGGGATTAAATACAATGATTATTGGGGGTTTTTAAATGGGGAAAAAAGAAATTCAAGGATAAAAGAAGTGAATGAGCCAATTTTGATGTTAAATCACTATTGGAATTTTTCAGGAAGTACATCAATAAATACAAATATTGCGTATCAATTTGGTAAGATAGGAAATAGCAGAATCGATTCTAATGGAGGCGCCAACCCAAGTCCAACCTATTATCAAAATTTACCAAGTTATTTTTTAAGAAATGGAGATTTTCAAGGAGCTTATACGACACAAAAAAGATTTTTAAATCATGGGCAAATAGATTGGATAAGGATTTTTGATGCTAATATGACTGCTAAAAATTCAGGGTTAGAAAATGCCTATGTTTTGTATGAAGATAGAAATGACGACAAACAGTTTACGATCAATACAATTGTAACTTCAGAAGTAACCGAAAACATCTCCTTAAATGGTAAAATAGCCTATAAACGTTTGCGATCTCAAAATTTCGCGAAGGTAATCGATTTATTAGGGGGGTTGGGTTATTTAGATATTGATCCTTTTGGAGCTACTGAAGATGCAAAACAAAACAATCTTTTAAATCCGAATAGAATTGTGGGTAAAGGAGATAACTTTAAGTATAATTTTAACTTAAATTCTGAGATTATTGCTGCTTTTGTACAAGCACAATTCAATTATAATTCAATAGATTTTTATACAGCATTTTACCTCACGAGTACTTCTCATCAGAGAGTAGGTGTATATCAAAATGGTGGTTTTTCAGAAAATTCATTGGGCCCATCAGAAAAGACAAAATTCATGAATTATGGTTTTAAAACAGGCGCAACTTATAAATTTACAGGACGACACTTACTCGATCTAAATGTAGCTTATTTATCAGCTGCACCATCGATTAAAAATACATTTTCAAATTCAAGAGAAAATAACAATCTTGTTTTAGATCTACAAAGTGAAAAAATACGTTCTACGGATATCAGTTATGTTTTTAGAAACCCAATATTTACATCAAAACTAACAGCATATTATACTTCCATAAAAGATGCAACAGAAATTTCTTTTTATTTTGCTGATGGTGTTGGGGGAGATAATTCTGCATTTGTACAAGAAATACTTCGAGGAATTAATAAAAAACATCTTGGAATAGAAGTAGGTTTAGAGGCTCAAATAACAGCCTCATTTAAATTGAAAGGAGCAGCTTCTTTTGGTCAATTTACCTATGATAACAATCCGCTTCTATATTTAACTACAGAATCAGATACTGCTTCCTTAGCAGCAGGTTTCGAAGATGGTTTTAAAGATTTTGGGGAAGTGCACTTAACAAATTATAAATTAGCCACAGGACCACAAAAGGCATATTCTGTGGGGTTTGAATATAGAGACCCAGCATATTGGTGGTTTGGCGCAACGGTTAACATTTTTGGAAATACCTTTGTAGATATTTCACCTCTAAATAGATCTCGTAATTTTTATACAGACGACGATGGCTTGCCCTATATAGAATACAGTGCAGAAACAGCAAAAAATCTGCTAACCCAAGAAAAATTTGATGCATATTCTATTGTAAATCTTGTTGGAGGAAAATCTTATAAAATTAATAAATACTATATAAGTTTTTTTGCAACTGTAAATAATCTACTAAATAAAACTTACAAATCTGGTGGTTTTGAACAGGGAAGAAATGCCAATTACAGACAATTATTAAAAGATAAATCTCTAGATAAACCCATTTTCGGAAACAAATATTGGTACGGTAGAGGAGCGACATATTTTATGAATATAAATGTGTCTTTTTAATACTAAAATAAAAAATTACTAAAATGAAAAGAAACAGAAAAATCGCATTAATACTTTTAATGAGTGTTTCCTTAATTACGTGTGTAAAAGAGGGAGATTTTAAAGTGCCAGAAAGTTTAGGACTTGAAGAAAACACAGCAGTAAATATTATTATAGATAGTATTTCTAAAGGAACTCTTCAATTAAAAACGATAAAAGAGGTTAAAGAATTTTATATCTCAGGGAGTAAACCGATAGAAATAATGTCTAATATTGTTGTAAAAGGATATGTTATTTCTTCAGATAAATCTGGAAATTTTTACAAAGAATTTTACATGCAAGATGCTCCAGAAAACCCAAATTCTGGAATAAGAGTTAGTTTAAATTTAAGCAATAGTTATAATAAATTTAATATTGGTAGAGAAATTTACATACGTTTGAAGGGATTGTATATTGGGGAAACAAATTCTGGAGATGGGATTATTACAATTGGAGGAAAAGTAAAATTAACAGATGTTACAGAAATTGAAAACGTTTCTAAAAATCAAATACCTAATCATATTTACAGAACGGAAGTTACAGAAGAAATAATACCTAAGACAATTGATTTTTCAGCAGTAAATGCAGCAAATATTGGAACTTTTGTAACCTTAGAAAATGTTTTTTTTGAATCGGAATTAGTAGGAAAATCATATGTAGACCCAAAAGAAGATTTTGATACCCAACGTAAAATTGAGACTTGTTTGGGCTTAGGCTATGATTATTTATTTCTAGAAACAAGTTCTTTTTCAAATTTTTCAAATGAAACTTTACCAGAGAAAGCAGGAAGTATAAATGCCATTGTATCTAAAGATTTTGGAGGGAATTTTATCGTTTTAAATATAAATGACACCAGTAATGTTCAAATGAATGACGAAAGATGTTCCCCGTTGCCAATGGAAGATTTTAAAACAATTTTATTGGAAGAAAATTTTGAGACTCAATCTGGAGAAATAGAAATACTAAATTGGTTTAATTATCGAGAAAAAGGAACTAAATCTTGGAGGTCCTATACAGATTCTTATTCGCAAAGTAAAGCGGCAAGAATAGGATCTAGAAATTCTACTGATGATCGTACAATTTCTTGGTTAATAACAGAAGGAGTGAATTTAGAGACAACATCGCAAGAGTTTTTATCTTTTGAAACCTCAAATAGTTTTGCAAATGGCAGTAAATTAGAAGTGTTGATTTCTACAGATTTTGATGGAAACAAAGACCAGATAAAGCAAGCAACTTGGACTATTTTACCCGCCAAAATTGTTTCCAATAGCGTTTCTTTTAAAAAGTGGGTGCACTCTACTTATATAGAAATCTCATCCTATTCAGGAACTGCTCATATTGCTTTTAAATATGTAGGTTCCGGGAATAGTAACTTTGATGGTACTTATGAACTAGACCAGATTATCATTCATGCTAAAAGGTAGGAAGGGTGGTGTTTTTTTGAACTTGTCTATCCGCTTATCACTCCTTTTTGGGTGGATAAACGGAAGTTTAGTTATGTATACGCTACCGTTCACTTTTATAAATTATCAAACTAATTTTTATGATTGGCTATAGATTTTTGTCAAAAGACCATTAAAAAAGAGGAAGCTAGGAATTTTTTCATAATGCTATTTAACTATTTAATTCCCATATATATTAGAACGATAACTCCTGTGAAGTTCATTGTGTA
>JAQWOW010000179.1 GCA_029245665.1 Polaribacter sp.
TGCATTGCCATTTGCCATTCTATTGATAGTGGCAGAAATTTTACTAGGAGTGATGATTTTAATCGGTTATAAGTCAAAATTAACCGTTTGGAGTTTATTTTTGTTGACCCTTATTTTCTTATTTCTAACTTGGTATTCTGCCTATTATAACAAAGTAACAGATTGTGGCTGTTTTGGAGATGCTATAAAATTAAGTACATGGGAAACCTTTTATAAAAATGTAATTTTAATTGCGCTAATTGTTCTTTTATTAATAAAAGTAGCACATATAAAGCCCGTTTTTAAAGGGAATGTTCCAAAAGTAATTACTTTTTTATCACTCGCAGTATTTTTATATATAGTTCAACATGTTCTAACGCATTTGCCATTGATAGATTTTAGAGCCTATGCAATCGGGAAAAATATTTCGGAGGGAATGGTTTATCCAGAAGATGGAAGTATTCCGCCTGTTCATGACTTTATGTTAGAAGATGCTCAAGCAGATTTAGCGCCAGAATTATTAAAGAAAGAAAATGTAATGTTGGTGATTATTTATAATCTAGATAAGGTAGATGTAAATGGATTTCCTGCAATTAAAGAAATGACAACAAAAGCAAAGAAAAAAGGCTATACAGTGTATGGAGTTTCTGCTTCCTTTTCTGACGAGTTACTTCTCGCTAAAGAAAAATACAATCTACCTTTTGACTTTTTATTCTGTGATGAAACAACACTAAAAACAATTATTAGAGCCAATCCGGGAGTTGTAATTTTAAATAAAGGAACGGTTGTTGAAAAGAAGCATTGGGGAGATATTGACGAAATTAAATTATAATGAAACAAGTATTAGTTGTTTTTATAGGTGGTGGATTTGGTAGCGTAGTTCGATATATAATTGGAAAATGGCTTAACAATTCTCATAATGGAATTCCTTACGGTACTTTTGCAGCCAATATTATAGGGAGCCTTTTGATAGGAATTATTTTAGGATATGCGGCAAAAAGTGAGACCCTTACACAAAATCATACATTGTTATTAGCAACCGGTTTTTGTGGTGGTTTTACAACTTTTTCAACCTTTGCTTATGAGAATCAGGTTTTTTTAAAGTCAGGAGATTTTACAAGCTTTGCGTTCTATACAATAGCTAGTTTTGTAGTTGGATTTTTAGCAGTTTTTGCAGGAATCTACTTGGTTAAATTTATTTAATATTAAAAAAAAGAACGAATTTGTTACTTATCACTCAGAGGGAAAGGATGTGATTATTTTCACTAAAAAATAGAAAATCGAATGCAATTTCCCTCAAGTAATAGATCGATTACATCTTAACATAGATAAAGCTGAATTAAGAGAATAAAGGAATTAATTTCCACTAGTTTTGATCTAAAAAATGATATTTTTATACATTCTTAATCTAATGGAGGTACTCTTTTTTGAGTTTTTTAATCCTTAAAAATTACTTGTTTATCTGAGTTTTACTCAATACAATAATCGGCTTCACAAGAACCATTTTTTACAAAATTTTTTAGGTGTTAAAATATTCCTTAGAAACTTTGGTATCATTTTTTTGTACATTAACTTTGACCCTATCAAAAAAATTAAATTAAGGATTTTAAATTAGTTTACAAGAGTTAGGAAATGGATATACTGTTGCATGTTGTAAAGAATAAAAAAATGAATCAGAAAATAACGATTTCTGGTTCTAAAAGTGAATCGAATAGATTGTTGATTCTTCAAAATTTATTTCCAGAAATTACTATTGAGAACTTATCAGATTCAGATGATTCTGTTCACATGCAACACGCTCTTTCTTCAAATAAAGAGATTGTTGATATTGGACATGCAGGAACAGCAATGCGTTTTTTAACCTCTTATTTTGCATCAAAAGAGCATAGAGAAGTTGTTTTAACGGGTTCTGAAAGAATGCAAAATAGACCTATTGAAATTCTGGTAAATGCTTTAAAAGATTTGGGAGCAACTATTTCTTATGAAGCCAAAGAAGGCTATCCACCAATCAGAATTAAAGGAACAAAAATTACTCATAAAAAGGTTCTAATTAACGGAAATGTAAGCAGTCAATATATTTCTTCTTTACTATTGGTTGCCTCAAAATTAGAGAATGGATTAGAAATAGAATTAATAGGGAAAATAACTTCTGTACCCTATATAAATATGACCCTAAGTTTGTTGAATCAATTAGGAATTGAGACTAATTTTGAAGAAAATATCATTAAAGTTACTCCGGCGAAATCCATACAAAAACAAACAATTGTTGTTGAGTCTGATTGGTCTTCTGCAAGTTATTTTTATTCAATAGTAGCCCTGTCAGATATTGGTTCAGAAATTACTTTGTCTGCGTATAAAAAAGAAAGTTTACAAGGAGATTCTTGTTTGGTAGAAATCTACCAACATTTTGGAGTTGAAACTTTTTTTACAGCGCATTCGATTGTTTTAAGAAAAGTCAAAAAAAGTAATGAAAAAACTTTAGAAATTGACCTTAAAAACGCACCCGATATCGCTCAAACAATTGCTGTAACTTGTTTTGCAGAAAAAATAGCTTGTGATTTAACAGGCTTACACACTTTGAAAATTAAAGAAACAGATAGGTTAGAAGCTTTGAAAGAAGAATTAACTAATTTAGGAGCTGCAATTTCCGTGACAGAAAAAAGTCTACATTTAGAGAGGTCTTCAGAAATAAATCCGAATGTCTCTATAAAAACATATAATGATCATAGAATGGCAATGGCTTTTGCTCCTTTAGCATTAAAAGTTCCTATTGTAATCTTAAATGCCGAAGTGGTTACAAAATCATATCAAAAGTTTTGGGATGATATGCAGCAAATTGGGTTTAAAATTGAGAATCTATAAATTAAACAGTCAAACACTTGACAACGCCTATTCCGATATCGTATATTTGCCCTCTTTATAAGAAATATACGTATGAAATTATC
>JAQWOW010000210.1 GCA_029245665.1 Polaribacter sp.
AAACCGACCCTAGTGAACAAAACTATGGTGTCGTGTCAAAACGATATAGATACACAAAATATGCCAATGGTGAAGAGGAATTATACGACCATCTATATGATGAAAATGAATGGATTAATATAAAAGATAGAGTTGAATATATTACCGTAAAGCAAGAATTAAAACAACAACTAGATCAACAGACGTCTCTCTCTAATTTATTCCTAAAGGATTCTTTGATTAATTTTGACAAAGTATATAGTTATTCTAATAATTGGAGTTTTTTAGAGAATGCTTCAGCTAATTTAGTTGATGATCCTGAGCAGATTGTAAGAACAAATACATCGGTTGGTTCTTTAACGTATCAAGTTAATAATCTAGGCAGTTTTCAAGTTGATTTATGGGGTATTCAAGACGAGATGCCAACTGATTTTGGAAGCATTCGTGCCTTTGTAGCTGGAGCAGATGAAGTTTATTCTGAAATAACTGTCGACTTCATTGCACAACACACTTCTGGATACAGACGTGCTTTTAAATATTCGCCTCAAGAGACTATTCCTGAAGGTACCCAATACATTCGATTTGAATTGAGCTCTCCTAGTATTGCTCCAGCTTGGAAAGCCCTTCTTGGAACTATTTGGCTGTATGGTGATGGTAGTAATAGCGCTCCACAAACTTCTGTAGACGAATTAGAAGTAACTATTGACACAAGTATTTTCGAAGTTCCTAATACTGATTTAAGAACCAATGAGGATGGCTTGCCAAATTTTTCTGACCCTTTAGAAACTATAAATAATTTTCATAGAACTTCTGGAAATATTAATATAATAACAACGAACCCTGAGGATTACGGTGGAGATTCCAAAATGATTGTAAGAGATAATTCAAATCTTCAAGATGTTGAATTGGTTTATGATGTTACTTCTTTGAATCATTTTAGAATAGAATTTTGGACACTTAAAGATACGCCTTTAGAAAATATTAATAATAACACAGGAACAATTCAAACGTATATTTCATCTAATTTAGATGCTTCGAATGACTATACAGAAGTCCCTTTAAAATTTGTGCGGATTAAAATTGTCGGAGATTGGATTTTATATGCCCTTGTTCCTGAAAATGAAATTAAAACCGCTGTTAATTTTTTTAAAGTCTCTATTACAGGAGGGACAGCAGGAAATATGTTGGAAGGAAAATATGGAGCCATCCATTTATATGATAGTTCATTGGACGCCAATCAGATATATTATGTCGATAGCACAAATGGATCGGATGATAATAACGGCTTATCAGAGGGTGCTGCTTGGCAGAGTATAGGTAAAGTGAATCAAAGTACTTTTTTACCAGGAGATCGAATTTTATTTAAATCAGGGCAAGAGTTTTTTGGTAAATTGATTCCACCATCAAGTGGTGACAGTAGTAATTTAATTATTTTTGGTAAATACGGTGGTGATGAAAGACCTACAATAAATGGTAAAAATTATAAAATGTGTATTGATGCATCCGAAAAAGAATATATAGAATTTAAGGATTTGATTTTAAAAAATGATGCATCAGAAGACGATGCTACTTTAGAGGCTGGGGCAGATGAAAGACGGTTTGGTTTCTATGCAAGTGTCGGTTTTTCAGGAATTAAAAGGAATATTACATTAAACAATATTAAAGCTTATAAAATTTACCCGACGAATGCTTCTGGGACAGAAAACACCGATTCGTATAAAGGGTATGGATTTCTATTTACTTCAACAGGATCAGGGGAAAATTATTACGATGGAATTACTATAAAAAATTGTGAAATTACAGATATTGGCTATGTCGGTATATCCATTAATAAATGGATTCCTGATACGAATCCACCAACCGCACAATACCAACAAAACATTGATATTAACAATAATAATCTACATCATATTGGAGGTTCTGGTATGGTTTTTTTTAACGTTCAAAACTTTCTTATTGAAAACAATATAGTAACCTATACAGGAGATTATTCCCTCAACTCAAAACAACATGGTAGAGGAAGCGGTTTTTGGTCTGTACGTTGCAAGGATGGTGTTCTTCAGCACAACGAATTTTCGCACGCTCGAGGGGCGGCAGATTCTTGTGGAGCACATATAGACATCGAAAACGACAATGTTATTGTTCAGTACAACGTAAGCTATGATAACGCTGGAGGCTTTGCTGAATTTATGGGGGCCAATACCAATTGTATATATAGGTATAATGTAAGTATCAATGATGGTTTTAGAGTGAAATGGTCCAATGGTGCTACTCTTCAAAGTAATCCTGAAATGTACACCGCTAGTGGCGAAAAAAACACACAGGAAGGCAAGATTATCTGGTTCTCAGACTTTACAGGGTTTAATGGTCAAACTAAAGTTGGATCTAAAAATAATCAAGTATATAACAATACGATATATATTGGGCAGGATACAAATGGTGACGATATAACATCGCTTATTCGTTTTGAAAATGATACAGACTCAAATGAAGTGAAAAATAATATATTTTATGTAGAATCAGAGAGTACACTAAATTTTACTAAATCATCTACTGCTGGAGATAATAACGTATTTAGCAATAATTTATATTCAAATTCTGGTCCCTCAAATTCATTTTTTGTTGGTACTAGTGATTTAACTAATTCAGATCCTTTATTTGTGAATAGAGGAGGTGTAACAGCTGCTGATTATAAACTAACATTAGG
>JAQWOW010000227.1 GCA_029245665.1 Polaribacter sp.
TAAAAGACCTATGAAAATAAAACTTGAAACTTGGATTCATCAAACTGTAATTTTTGTTTTCAAACCCAAAAAGTTTTACTTGTTCGTCTATGAACTGTCTTACCTGAGTGCCCATTGCAATCTGAACTAACGAAAAAATTAAAGAAACGATGAGCAGTTTGTTAAACCCAGAAGTAAATTTAAAAACCTTTTTTTTGGGAGAAATAATAAATTTCAATTGTAATAATAGTGCAATAATAATTAACCCAACAACCATGTGAATCGTTATTATGGCAGGGGTTAGGTTAGAGTCTACTACAGTTTTTCCTAACCATGCTTCAAACAACATCAAGAAGAAAGCAGTAAAAGCTAGTAATGGTATTTTTTTGTTTTCTTTCCAGAATTTTGATGCACCATAGATAAGGAATAAAAAGACAAATCCTGCTAGAACAGAGACTAGTCTATTGATATATTCTGTCCAAGTATGGTATTTATTAAATTTCGAGTAATCATGTTTGGTGTAGTTTGTCCAATTTTCTTCATTAAATTCTGAAGATGTTTTGATGTCGTTTTCAGCAACAAATAAAAGCTCATTTTTTACAATAATGAAACCTTTTTCAAATTCGGTATTGGGTTTCCAAGTAATTTGTTCTTCAGAAGTTGGTGGAATATAATATCCAAAACATTTTGGCCAATCAGGACATCCCATTCCAGATCCTGTCATTCTAACAATAGCGCCAGCCAAAAAAATCAAATACAGAGAAATAACAGTAATTTGTACAATTCTTGGAAATTGATGTTTCATTTGAAATGAATTTTCTGTAAAAATACGACAAAAAAAAGTCGCTTTAAAAAAAATAAGCGACTTGTTTCGTTGTAAAAAGTTAAAAAATAGTGCTTAGAGAACTCTAACGTCTACTGCATTTAAACCCTTTCTACCTTCTTTTAGATCAAATTCTACTACATCGCCTTCTCTAATCTCATCTACTAATCCTGATACGTGCACAAAATACTCTGTGTTTGAATCATCTTCTGTTACAAATCCAAATCCTTTAGATTCGTTGAAGAATTTTACTGTTCCTTTTTTCACTTTAATAAATATAAATGTTAATAATACAACAAATATAAGGCTATTATTAATTGGTTTTACAAAAGTTTTGTTTTTAAAATTCGCATACAAAATTATCTATGAAAAAATGGGTGTTGAAAAAAAGGAGATCCCAATAATAATTTGTAATATTTCTTTTTTGAGGGATGTTTTAAGAATGTCAATGAAAATAGTAGTTGACACGATTTTTTAATTTTAAATAACTCATAAACAGCACTTTAGTAAATATTTTTTTTAGCCTTAAAAGTGTAAAAATTTCAATTTTGTTAAAAACTTCAACGATTTGTGGATAACTATGGCTTTCATTATGGAACAAAAAATTTGATATTTGTGGAGATCGTTTTCAACGGTCAAATTATGTCCAACAACACTCAAAATTTTTAAATAATGTCCAAACAAGAGCCAATTTTACAGCCAAATGATAACCGATTTGTCATTTTTCCTATTCAACATGACGATTTATGGGAATGGTACAAAAAGCAACAAGCTTGTATCTGGACTGCTGAAGAAATTGATTTATCAGAAGATGTTTTAGATTGGAACAAAAAACTAACAGAAGACGAGCGTTATTTTATAAAACATATATTAGCCTTTTTTGCTGCATCAGATGGTATCGTAAATGAAAACCTTGCAGAAAACTTTGTAAATGAAGTTCAATACTCTGAAGCAAAATTTTTCTATGGTTTTCAAATCATGATGGAAAATGTTCATTCAGAGACCTATTCTCTGTTAATTGATACCTACGTAAAAAACGAAGAGGAAAAAGATCAGTTATTTAGGGCAATTGAGGTTTTCCCGGCAATTAAGAAAAAAGCAGACTGGGCTTTAAAATGGATTGATTCAGATTCTTTTGCTGAAAGATTAATTGCATTTGCAGCGGTAGAGGGCATTTTCTTTTCTGGTGCATTTTGTTCTATTTTCTGGCTAAAGAAAAGAGGATTGTTACCAGGATTAACCTTTTCTAACGAATTAATTTCTCGAGATGAAGGATTGCATTGTGATTTTGCTGTTCATTTACACAACCATCACATTGTAAATAAAGTCCCAAAAGAAAGAATTAAAGAAATCATTGTTGATGCGTTAAATATTGAGCGTGAATTTGTTACGGAGTCATTACCTGTAAGCTTAATAGGAATGAACGCTAGATTAATGACACAATATTTAGAATTTGTAACCGATAGATTGTTGGGTGAATTTAATTGTGAGAAAGAATACAATGTTTCAAATCCTTTTGACTTTATGGAAATGATTTCATTAGAGGGAAAAACTAATTTCTTCGAGAAAAGAGTTTCAGAATACCAAAAAGCAGGAGTTAAATCAGGAGGAACAGGTAGTATTAGTTTCGATTCAGATTTCTAGTGTCTATATACATATAAACACTTCCCAATAAATAAAAGTAAAAAAAGTGAGCCAAAAATGGGGTTTTTGGCGACTTTATCAACCAAATAAAACCTATAAATTCATGTTTGTATTAAAAAGAGACGGCAAAAAAGAGCCGGTGATGTTCGATAAAATCACGTCTAGAGTAAAGAAAATGTGTTACGGATTAAACAAAATTGTTGATCCTGTAAAAGTTGCCATGCGTGTAATCGAAGGTTTGTATGATGGTGTAACAACTTCAGAATTAGATAATTTAGCAGCAGAAACTGCAGCGACAATGACCACAGCACATCCTGACTATGCAAAATTAGCAGCAAGAATTGCCGTTTCTAATCTTCATAAAAATACA
>JAQWOW010000230.1 GCA_029245665.1 Polaribacter sp.
TCTAATTTAAGCATCATGTTTTGTTCTACTGAAAATGGGTGGTAATTATAATCTCTCAGTTCATTAGAAATAAACAACGATTTATTTCTAAAATCCTTTAGAAGAAAAGCATCAATTTTTAATTTTTTGTTAGCGTTTACAAAATGTAAAATTGCTTTGGCTAATTCTTTAATAATTATTTTTTTATTTTGATTTTTTTTGATGAAAATTCCATGTTCCCCGCTTACAAAAGTATTTCCAGAAATTAGTATTTTTAAGGGTTTTTTATTTGGAAGAATATGTAGTTTTCTTCCAATATTTTTTAATTTTCTAATTAAGAGTTCTAAGTCATTTTTGATATCATCAATATGAAAATTCACAATTTGAATAGTAGCGAATGCAATTGGGTTAGAGTTTTTATCGATTAAAACAACATAAGAAAACACTATTTCAGGATGATTTTTCTCTACTGCTTTTAAAAAAGCAGGATTAAAATAAATATTTTTTGCACACTGTAAACCTTTCCAAATTTTCGGAGATATTTGGTCTATAGAGGAGAAAAATAAAGCAGTATTCGTATTTGTACAATACATAAAATTATTATGTTCGGGAGTTAAAGACCGATGAGCTTAACGAAGCATCTTTTTAATTTTAGAGGATTCTTTTTAAGTGTAATAATACACTATTTATTGTCAAAGTTCATTTTTTTAATTTCATTTATAAAGTATTTAACTAAAAAAAATTAAATTATAACTTTTATTTAACTTGATTCAATTTTTATCAATCTAAGAATATTTTGTAGAATTAAGTTTTTGTTTGAGGTAATATCTTACCAATAATGTGAGGTTTGATATTCATTGAATTACATTTGTTGCTGATAGAGTAAGAATTGTAAAACATTTAATTTTAGAAACGAATTTCAGATGGATTTATCAGAAAATGCTTGGGATCATCGATATTTAAAAAATGACATTGGTTGGGATTTGGGTGAAGTATCTCCGCCTTTAAAAAACTACTTTGATCAATTAGAGGACAAAGAGTTGAAGATTTTAATTCCTGGAGGAGGAAATTCTTACGAAGCAGAATACCTTTTTAATAATGGATTTACAAATGTTTTTGTTGTTGACTTGTCTAAAACGGCCTTGGAGAATATTAAAAATAGAGTTCCTGATTTTCCGGTATCACAATTAATTTTAGGTAATTTTTTCGATTTAAATGATTCCTTTGATCTGATTGTTGAACAAACTTTTTTTTGTGCAATACATCCAAGTTTGAGACAAAAATATGTACTTACAATTCAGCAACTTTTAAAATCAAAAGGAAAATTAGTAGGCGTTTTATTCAATGTTCCTTTACATAAAGACAAACCCCCTTTTGGTGGAGATAAAGAAGAATATGTTGTAAGGTTTCAGCCACATTTCAATATCAAAAAAATAGATCCTTGTTACAATTCTCACCAAAGTAGACAGGGAAGAGAATTATTTATCCATTTTATAAAGAAAGAAAAAGGTTGATAAAATGAGTTACCAACCTTTTAAAAAATAGAGTTCAATTTTTACAAAGCATATTGCAACCCAACAGTAATTTGCTCTTTTTGTTGTAATTGAATTCCGTTTGGTTTTTGATATAAAGGCATTGCAAATTCAAAACCCAATCTAAGATTTTTATACTGTCCATTTGGAACATATAAATTAAAACCAACACCAGCATTTATAGAAGTTCCTCCAGAATTTTGAGTATCTGCAGTTGTAACCATCATTGGGTTTAAATTTGGATTTTTACCGTCAATTTTATCAACGATTACACCTTGTAAACGTGCAGAAATACTGATCCAATCTTTAGCTTTTACCGCAAACCAATTATTAATTCCACAGCTATTGCCCAAAGTATATTGATCAGAATTTTCACCAAAACGAATCGTTGTTTGTAGTTGACTTCCCCAAGAAATACTTTCTTTTTGGCCTAAATAAGTTACCCCTAAATTCGTGTCAAAAGTGCCACTTCCTATTTGCATTGGATATGGTAATTGTATTTCATTTGGAGAGCTCATAGGAGTTTCATCTTTTTCAGAAATACTTCCTGTTGGATATGATAACGAAATATTACCATGTAACGATTGTTTGTTTTTGTTGATAAATTTATAAATCATCCCTAATTTTAAATCACCAAAACCAGAAGAAGATGTAGAGAAATGGTGAGTCATTCCACTTGTCATTTTCATTTGTAAGTCCATATCATTTTTAATTACGTTTATCATTGCAGATAAAGTAATATTGCTCGTTGGCGCGAACATCGCACCAAACATATGCATTTGCATTGGCATTTTCAGGGGAGTAACCATATAACCTAAATTGTGTGCATCGTCATTCGAAATTGCGCTAGTTTCAGAAAGTAAACTTTCCATATTCATACTCATAAAACGATAAGAGAACATCAAACCCCCTTTACTATGATAATGATCTGCCATTATAGAAATTGGCGCATGACCATCTGGTCTATTCCCTTTCCAATTATTATTTTCAGTTTTCTGCGAGCTTAGTTGTTGTGTTAGAAGCATAATGATTCCTAAACACATGATTTTTATTGATTTCATCAATTTAAAATTTGTTTAAATAATTTGTAAGTACGTATGTCAGATCTTTTGATCTGATTTAAATTGTTAGATGTAAATTATTTATAAAATTGGCGGATATAAAAATTCTTTTGAAAAAAGATAGTCGTAATTTTCAGTGAAGAAAAAAAGATTTTTTTTAAAATTAGAGGCGTCTTTTTTATTGTTTATTTTTAAAATTTTCACAAAACCAACAGGGTACTCTTCCATATGAATTTTAAGGGATTGATAGTCATCCTGTTGTTTCTCTTGTAGCTTTATCATTAGTTGACATTTCCCTTTACAATTCATTGCAGGCTTGTCTTTATTGATACAGAGTATTTTAGAAATATAGTCGTAATTAATCGCATATTCTACAAATGGTGCTATAGGTTTTAGCATGGCAATTAAGTAGAGAAAAACAAATAATACTGCAGTGAATCTGTTCAACAAAATGAATTTTTAAAACCAGTTCAAAAATATGAATTGCGAGATAATAAAAGAAGGATATTTTGATTTTTTTTCCTTAAGAATAGACATTTAAAATGATTGCATGCAACGTCATACATTTCAAAAAAATTGAGTTACAAGTAACTTTTTTATAAAAGTATCTGATTTAGCAATTGTATGAGACCAAAGTGAAGTTTTATTAGATGTTAAAAAAAGGGCACCAAGGTAAACCGATGCCAAAGTATATAATTAAAGTTGCTTCTTACTTAAAAGCATTTAAGCCCGTTACATCTAAGCCGGTAATTAGAAGATGAATGTCATGGGTTCCCTCGTAAGTAACAACACTTTCTAAATTCATCATGTGTCTCATAATAGAATATTCTCCAGTAATTCCCATTCCACCTAACATTTGTCTTGCTTCTCTAGCAATTTTAATTGCCATGTCTACATTGTTTCGTTTAGCCATGGAGATTTGAGCAGAAGTTGCTTTACCTTCATTTTTTAAAGTTCCTAAACGCCAAGCTAACAATTGTGCTTTGGTAATTTCTGTAATCATTTCGGCTAATTTCTTTTGCTGTAATTGAAATTGACCAATAGGTTTTCCAAACTGCTTTCGTTCTTTTACATAGTTTAAAGCTGTGTCATAGCAATCCATAGCAGCACCTATTGCGCCCCATGCAATTCCAAATCTTGCCGAATCTAAGCATCCTAAGGGAGCTCCGAGGCCAGATTTATTCGGCAATAAGTTTTCTTTTGGGACTTTTACATTATCAAAAATAAGTTCGCCAGTTGCTGAAGCACGCAAAGACCATTTGTTGTGTGTTTCTGGAGTAGAAAAACCCTCCATTCCACGTTCTACAATTAATCCATAAATTCGGCCTTTCTCATTTTTTGCCCACACAACAGCAACTTGAGCAAAAGGGGCATTAGAAATCCACATTTTTGCGCCGTTTAAAAGATAATGATCTCCCATATCTTTAAAATTTGTTGTCATTCCAGACGGATTAGAACCATGGTCTGGTTCAGTCAATCCAAAACAGCCCATCCATTCACCAGAAGCCAATTTTGGCAGGTATTTTTTACGTTGTTCTTCATTTCCATATTTAAAAATTGGGTACATTACTAGTGAGGATTGAACAGAAGCGGTAGAGCGAACGCCAGAATCTCCACGTTCTATTTCTTGCATAATTAAACCATAAGAAATTTGATCTAAACCTGCACCCCCATACTCCTCAGGAATATAAGGACCAAAAGCACCAATCCCTGCCAAACCATTTATAATTTGAGTTGGAAATTTTGCTTTTTGCGCATATTCTTCAATAATTGGAGAAACATCTCGTTTTACCCAATCTCGAGCTACCTCTCGTATTAACTTATGTTCGTCAGTTAATAAATCATCTAAATTATAGTAATCAGGAGCTTGGAAGAGATCTTTTTTCATTCTTTTTTATTTATAAATTGAACTATTTTAGTCA
>JAQWOW010000290.1 GCA_029245665.1 Polaribacter sp.
TACAATAGGCATATCATTCGTGTTTTTAATATTTACTCCACAAATATTGCTTCCTGCACTTGAGCCTAAATAAGGGGTACCTGTATCAATTACTTCTCTTAAAACACCTAAAAGATCATTCTTATACAATTGATTGACTAACTCGAAAGTGTTTCCTCCACCTACAAAAATTGCCTCAGCACTTTTAATCGCATCTGTAGGATTCTTAAATTCATGAATCCCTTTTACAGCTATATTTATGTTAACCAATGCTTCTTTCACAATTGCAGTATAGCTGGTATATGAAATTCCACTGGGTCTTGCATAAGGTAAAAAAAGAACGGTTTTTACATTGGTAAAAAAGACAGAAAGAGTTGGTAATAAATATTCTAGATAATTACTACCATAAACTGTTGATGTACTTGCTAGAATTATTTTTTTCATATTCTCAAAAATAGCAATTAAACATCTATCTATTATCTTTAATTGAGTAAAATTAAAATTAATTTAAAAAATTAACTAATTAAAAATATCACCCATAAGTGATTTTTTTTACATGAATAGAAATAAATCATCTAGTCTTGGTATTAAAAATTACTTGCATTCTACTTGTTCTATTAAAACACAATTTGTACTTTTAAAAAACAAATAATATGAAATTAAATTCTTTCCACACAAAATAATCACTGCAATTTTTTGTATATCAAAAAAAATAATGTCAAAAAAACTACTTATTATATTTTTAGTTTTCTCATATTTTACCTCTATTGGTCAAGAAAGAAAAATTCTACTTACCGGAAAATTGACCGATTCTTTGGGAGTCGTTAAAAACGCAAACATCATCAACTTACAAACAAATCAAGGTACATTTTCTTCTGACAATGGTCGCTTCAGAATATTTGTTTCTAAAGGGGATTCATTACGGATTTCATCAATACAGCACATTACGAGAAAAATAATCATTCTCAAACAAATTATTGACAATGGTTCTATAGAAATTGAATTAAAATCAAATACCTATATTTTAGATGAATTCGATTTAAAGAGGCATAATTTAACAGGTCGTTTGGGAATTGACATTAAGGACGTCCCTGCAAATAAAAAAGATTCAATGCTAAGAAATGTAATGGATCTCTCTATAGTTAATATGAAAATCGTTGAGTCGGATGATTATATAGATAACAGAGTAAGACCTCAGATTGTTAGAACAGATCCAAATATGTTTTTTGGTGGCGTAGGAGCTACCCTTAATATCTCATTTAAATATTCTAAGCGCCTTTGGGCATTGCGAAAAAAATTAGCAAATCAAAAAGCTTTTCCATATAAAGTTCTATCTGAACTTGGGGAAAAATTTTTCTTCGAAAAATTAAAAATACCTGTAGATAATTACTTTCATTTTTTATAATATTGTAACCCTTTAGGTGTTGAAAAACTTCATGAAGAGAATAATATTTTAGAACTCATAAAAATCTTTGAAAAAGAAAGTATTAGCTATTTAAAAATCATTAAAAAAGTGTAATTTGGCTTGGTAACTTTTTTATGTAAAAATGAACTTCAAAAAATATTTGCTTTTACTAATTATACCCCTACTCGCTTTCTCTGCCCATAAATATTATTTGAGCCTTACTCAAATTGAATATAAAAGTGACTCAAAAGCTGTGCAAATAACAATCAATGTTTTTATAGATGACCTAGAAATCGCTTTAAACAACTATTATCATATTAATCTTCAGCTTACTTCAAAAGAAGAATTACAAAACAGTGAGGTTTACTTTAAAAAATATTTAAAAGAAAAATTACATTTAAAAATAGATGATGTTGCAAAGAAATTTAATTATATAGGAAAAGAATATGATGCTGATCTCGTCTACTTTTATTTAGAAATTGAAAATATAAAAGAAATAAACACAATAGAAATCCAAAATAAAATTTTAACAGCACACTTTCCAAATCAAGAAAACTTAATCAAATCTAAAGTTGGTGAAAAACATAAAAGTATTTTATTAAACTCAAAAAGTGATAAAGGTTTGTTAAAATTTTAACATTTTTTAACTTTTTTACTCACTTATTTATAAATTGTGCCGTAATTTAACTTAGGTACAAATGAGAAAAAATTCTTTACTACTACTAGCTATTTTTATTGCCAGTTCAACATCACTTGCACAAGAAAACAGAAGAACCAAACAGGGTCATACAAATCAGAATAAGTTTAAACAACTTAAAGATGAACTAGCAACACCTAATAGTCAAAGAACTGCTTCAGGTGCACCCGGGGTAAATTATACCCAACAAAAAGTGGATTACATGATGAATATTATTTTAGACGATGAAAACCAGACAATAACTGGGAAGGAAACCATCGTTTATCATAACAACTCTAAAGATAAATTAGCCTATTTATGGGTGCAATTAGACCAAAACATGAGATCAAAAGACTCTAAGACACCCGATATTCAACCCTCTAAAATCCCTAATCGTATACCTGTAAAAAGTTTTAATCGTAGTTTTCCAAAATCACCTTTTGACGGAGGTTTTAATATTACAAGTGTAACCAACATAGATAACACTAGTTTATCGCATACAATCAATCAAACAATGATGAGAATTAATTTACCAGAACCATTGGCAGCTGGAAAGACATTCTCATTTAAAATTAACTGGTGGTACAATATCAATAACCATAGAGAAATTGGAGGTAGATCTGGTTACGAACATTTTACAGAAAATGACAATAATAATTATGTCATCGCTCAATTTTTTCCAAGACTGTGTGTTTATGATAATGTAGAGGGCTGGCAAAATGACCAATTTTGGGGAAGAAGTGAATTTGCCTTGGAATTTGGAGATTATACGGTTCATATTACTACACCAAAAGATCACATGCTAGGTGCCACGGGAGTATTACAAAACGCAAGGGAAGTTTTATCAAAAAAAGAATTAAAAAGATTAGCAAAAGCAAGAAAAACTTTTGACCATCCTGTTCTAATTCGAACTCAAGAAGAGGCGACTAAAATTGAAAAAAGTAAGACCTCAGCTACTAAAACATGGAAATTTAAAGCAAAAAACGTCAGAGACTTCGCATTTGCAACCTCAAGAAAATTTATTTGGGATGCAATGGCTGTAGATATTAATAACAAGACAGTAATGGCATATTCTTTGTACTCTAAGGAAGCAAATCCTCTGTATGGAGATCATTCTACAAGAGCGGTAGCACAAACATTAAAAACATATTCAAAATACACCTTTGATTATCCCTATCACAAAGCAATTTCTGTAGATGGACAAATGGGCATGGAATATCCTCAAATTTGTTTTAATCCGGGAAGACCAAATGCTGATGGCTCCTATTCTGATAAAACCAAATACAGAATGATAAAAGTAACCATTCATGAAGTAGGCCATAACTTTTTTCCAATGATCGTAAATTCTGACGAAAGACAATGGACTTGGATGGATGAAGGATTAAATTCTTATGTTGAAATGTTGGCTGAATTGGCCTATGATAAAAACTTTCCTATAACCAGAGGATATCCTAAAAACATTGTCAAATATATGAGTGGTGATCAATCTAAAATTGCACCAATTATGACCAAAGGTGACAATGTCTATAGCTTTGGAAGTAATGCTTATGGCAAACCAGCTACTGCATTATGGATTTTAAGGGAAACCATTATGGGACCCGAGTTATTCGATCATGCGTTTAGAACCTATTCTCAAAGATGGATGTTTAAACAACCTACTCCAGCTGATTTTTTTAGAACTATGGAAGATGCTTCCGGTATTGATCTTGATTGGTTTTGGAGAGGTTGGTTTTACACAACTGACGTCACTGATATTGGTATAAAAAACGTAAAAAAATACCATACAAAACAAAATAATAATAACATTAATTTTATTGAAGATACATCTAAAGGATTGAGTTTTGGTCCAGATAAAAATACAGACTCTAAATTTCATTATGAAATCACATACAACAAACCAGGAGGGTTAGTAATGCCAATTATTGTTCACTTTAGCTATAAAGATGGTACAAGTGAAAGAAAGGTATATCCAGCTCAAATTTGGAGATACAATGACAAAGAAGTAACAAAAGTTTTTTCTTCAGATAAAGAACTTTCTAAAATTTCTATAGATCCATATCAAGAAACTGCAGACGTTGATTTATCCAACAATAACTGGCCTCAAGAGAATAAAAATAAATTTGAAACGTTTAAAAACAAACTAAAAGGTTAAAACCGTTACTAAAATTAAAAGAACAATTTAAGTGATTTTATTTTTTTCTAATTTTTAATAAAGATTTGTTAAAAATTTTTTATTATTTAATTTATATACCTACTTATTGCTAATTTTATAATTCATTAAAAAAAAACAAATGAAAAAAAGAATTTTAATAGCTTGTTGTATGATCATTTCAATTACAACTAATTTTGCTCAAGAAAAAGAATCTAAAAGTAAAACCCAAAAAGGACACACTGATCAAAACAAATTTAGACAACTCAAAGATGTTTTAGCAACTCCTAATGATCAACATGCAGCTTCTGGTGCTCCTGGTCATCAATACAGTCAGCAAAAAGTAGATTATGTGATGGACATTCGTCTGGACGAAAACACCAACAAAATTTATGGTCATGAAAAAATAACCTATCATAATAATTCTAAAGATAAATTAGACTATTTATGGGTTCAGTTAGACCAAAATATGAGAGCAGACGATTCTAAAACTCCTTTATCAAAATCTACAGATGCATCTGCATTCATTACTCCCGAAAACTTTCAAAAAGCATATATGAAAGTAAAGAAAGGGT
>JAQWOW010000297.1 GCA_029245665.1 Polaribacter sp.
TATCGTTTTTGTGGTCAATGTTGAAGATGGGATCACACCCATGGATGCTGAAGTAGCGAAACTTTTACGAAAGGTAAAAAAGCCTATTTTTACGGTTGTCAACAAGGTTGACAATGCCATGCGTGAACCTGATGCTGTTGAATTTTACAATCTAGGACTTGGAGACTACTTTACAATTGCATCTATAAATGGAAGTGGAACTGGAGATTTATTAGATGCGTTGGCAGAGAAAATGCCAGCACCAGAAGAGTTTGACTTAGAAAAAGAAGAATTACCAAGGTTTGCCGTTGTTGGAAGACCCAATGCAGGAAAATCGTCATTTATCAATGCTTTAATTGGTGAAGACAGGAATATTGTTACGAATATTGCTGGTACTACAAGAGATTCGATTGACACAAAGTACAACCGTTTTGGATTCGATTTTAACCTAGTAGATACTGCTGGAATTCGAAAAAAATCTCGTGTAAAAGAAGATTTAGAATTCTATTCTGTAATGAGAGCAGTTCGCTCTATCGAATATTCTGATGTTATCGTACTGGTTGTTGATGCGACTCGTGGATTTGAAGGACAAGACCAAAATATTTTTTGGCTAGCAGAAAAAAACAAAAAAGGGGTTGTGATTCTAATCAACAAATGGGATTTAATTGAAAAGGAAACCAATACCATGCGCGATTTTGAGGCAATGGTTAGAAAACAGATAGAACCTTTTACAGATGTACCAATCGTATTTATTTCTGCATTGACAAAACAACGTTTATTCAAGGCAATAGAAACGGCTGTAGAGGTTTTTGAAAACAGAAAAAACAAAATACCAACTAGTAAGCTAAATGATGCAATGTTAAACATTGTAAAAAGTTATCCACCACCCGCTACAAAAGGGAAGTTTGTAAAAATAAAGTACTGCATGCAATTGCCAACACCAACCCCACAATTTGCCTTCTTTTGTAACTTACCTCAATATGTAAGAGAACCCTACAAACGCTTTATTGAAAATAAATTAAGAGAAATGTATAGTTTCACAGGAATCCCAATAACCATTTATTTTAGACAGAAATAAGTAGGCGTTTTAATGTATTGAATACACATAATTCAATCCAACGATATCAATGTTTTTGGGAAGTACTTCAAGTACAATATTTTCTCGACGATAAAAAACCTTGAACTTTCCAATCTGGTCCCATTTGTAACTTAGCTCATAGGTTAGTCTGTATTTACTTGTTTTGTAATTCTGAATTCTAAACCTATCATTTTTAGTGAATTTATTAAAGATCTCTATTGAAAAAGAAGGTTCGAGTGGCGAATTTTCAAAGTCGTATTTTAATCCTGATTTTATTCGAACTCCTTGTGGAACTAAATCGCCATCTTGTTCATTTACTCCTAATTGATTTTTATTTTGATACCGAATTCTATGAGAGGCAGTGATTCTATTAAAATCATATTTATAAGAAAGGTCTATGTTATATCGAAAATGATTTTCAAATCCTTGTTTTTTCCCTTTGTTATCATTTTCTGTAATGTATCTGAACCCAAGACCAATTTCAAAATCTTTAAACAATTCGTATTCCAAGACTAAATCTGTAAAATAAGCATCTGTAGTCGTCGCGTTTTCTTTAAGTCTAAGTTGTTCTTTAAGTCCAACTTTAATCTTGTCATTTACAGCATACGACACTCCTACCGAACTCCATAATTCAAAATCATTGGTGTCTGTTTCTTGAGAGTGCAGAATACTAGATGACAGCAAAAAACAGCTTAAAAAAGCTACTATTCGAGGTGTATATTCTTTCATTGTTTACCCTTTAATATTGTAATAAATGATGACTGTAGCGGTGTCTTTTAAAAAGTCGATACTTTCTACGGTAACTTTGTTGACTGCAATGCCCGTTCTTACTTCTATATCAGCCTTCAGCAATTCATAATTTTCAGGCTTAATATTCTCTATGTTTTCATAGACAATTTCTTTGGTAACCTCATAGTTTAAATTCCATACTTTCTCAATGATTCCTATTGTAAAAACAATCGCAGAGTTGGCAAAAATAATTTCTGCATAACTCATTTTTTTATTCACAAAT
>JAQWOW010000305.1 GCA_029245665.1 Polaribacter sp.
AAACCAAAGATATTAAATTAATTAAATTACAATAAAATGAGTATTATAATTAGTGTTCACGCACGTCAAATTTTTGATTCAAGAGGAAACCCAACAGTAGAAGTAGATGTAACTACAGAAAACGGTGTTTTAGGAAGGGCAGCTGTTCCCTCTGGTGCTTCTACAGGAGAGCATGAGGCAGTAGAGCTTCGTGATGGAGGTAAAGCATACATGGGGAAAGGAGTTTTAAAAGCGATAGATAATGTAAATACGATTATTGCTCCTGAATTATTGGGAACTTCTGTTTTTGAACAAAATTCCATTGATCAATTAATGATCGAACTAGACGGTACGTCCAATAAATCTAAATTAGGAGCTAATGCAATTTTAGGAGTCTCATTAGCCGCTGCTAAAGCTGCTGCCAATGAGTTAGGAATGCCTTTATATAGATATGTAGGTGGTGTTTCTGCTAACACGTTACCTGTACCAATGATGAATATCATAAACGGAGGATCTCATTCAGATGCGCCAATTGCATTTCAAGAATTCATGGTCATGCCTGTGAAGGCTGAAACTTTCTCGCAAGCAATGCAAATGGGGTCTGAAATTTTTCATAATCTAAAGAAAGTTTTACACGATAGAAATTTATCAACGGCCGTTGGAGATGAAGGAGGTTTTGCACCAACTTTAGACGGAACAGAAGATGCTTTGGATACAATTGCACTAGCAGTTAAAAATGCAGGTTATTCTTTTGGTGATGAAATTATGGTTGCATTAGATTGTGCTGCTGCAGAATTTTATGTGGATGGGAAGTACGATTATTCTAAATTTGAAGGAGATACTGGTAAGATACGAACTAGTGAAGAACAAGCAGATTACTTAGCTGAATTAGCAGCTAATTATCCAATTATTTCTATAGAAGACGGTATGGATGAAAATGATTGGGATGGTTGGAAATATTTAACTGAAAAAATTGGAGATAAAGTTCAATTAGTAGGTGATGATTTATTCGTGACCAACGTAGACCGTTTGTCTAGAGGAATTGACAACGGAATTGCAAATTCAATTTTAATTAAAGTAAATCAAATTGGTACTTTAACAGAAACTATTTCTGCAGTAAATATGGCTAAAAATGCAGGTTATACTTCAGTAATGTCTCACAGATCTGGTGAAACCGAAGACAATACAATTGCAGATTTAGCAGTTGCTTTAAACTGTGGTCAAATAAAAACAGGTTCTGCATCTCGTTCTGATAGAATGGCAAAATATAACCAATTATTACGCATTGAAGAAGAATTAGGACAAACTGCTTATTTTCCCAAGGAAAATGCATTTAAAATATAATTTATTATACAAATATATTGAAAGCCTCATAATTTTATGAGGCTTTTTTTGTTATAAATAGATGAAAAAAGGGTTATGAAATGCAAAAAAAATCTACACATAATATCTTAAGAATTATGTAAAATATGCTATCTTCGTATCCTTAAATAATACAAAAAAAATCTACAAAATGTCAGAGAAGGCTATATTACAAGTTGGAAATAATTCATATGAATTTCCACTTGTAAAAGGAACAGAGAATGAAGTAGCTATTAATATCAAAACTTTAAGAGGCGCTACAAAAGGAGTAATAACTTTAGATCCAGGATTTAAAAATACGGGTTCTTGTGAAAGTGCTATTACTTTTTTAGATGGAGAAAAAGGAATCTTAAGATACAGAGGTTATTCGATTGAACAACTTGCTGATAACGGAAGTTTTTTAGAAGTTGCTTATGCACTTATTTTCGGAGATTTACCAAATGAAGCGCAATTAGAAAAATTTCATTCAGACATAAAGTCTAAATCTGTTGTAGATGAAGATGTTAAAAAAATTATAGATGCTTTTCCAAAAAATGCTCACCCAATGGGCATATTGTCTTCTTTAACAAGTGCTTTGGTAGCATTTAATCCATCTTCTGTTAACGTAGATTCTGAAGAAGAAATGTACAATGCAATTGTAAAAATTATGGGAAAACTCCCAGTTTTAGTTGCATGGGCCATGAGAAAAATAAAAGGATTACCATTAAATTACGGTTCTAATTCATTAGGATATATTGATAATATCATGAAAATGATGTTTGAAAAACCAAATGAAGAATATGTAATTAACCCAATAATAAAAAATGCTTTGGACAAGTTATTAATTTTACATGCAGATCATGAGCAAAATTGTTCTACGTCTACAGTAAGAATAGTTGGCTCTTCCCATGCTGGATTATTTGCATCCGTTTCCGCAGGTATTTCTGCTCTCTGGGGACCATTACACGGTGGTGCTAACCAAGCGGTTCTAGAAATGTTAGAGGCCATTAGGGCTGATGGAGGAGATACTAAAAAGTACATGGCCAAAGCGAAAGATAAAAATGACACATTCCGCTTGATGGGTTTTGGTCATAGAGTTTACAAAAACTTTGATCCTAGAGCTAAAATTATCAAGATTGCTGCAGATGAACTTTTAAATGATTTAGGGATTGATGATCCAATTTTAGACATTGCAAGAGGGTTGGAACAAGAAGCATTGAATGATCCTTATTTTGTTGAAAGAAAATTGTACCCAAACGTAGATTTCTATTCAGGAATTATATACAGAGCAATGGGTATTCCTGTTGAAATGTTTACAGTAATGTTTGCTTTAGGACGCTTACCAGGATGGATTGCACAATGGAAAGAAATGAGATCGCGTAAAGAACCGATTGGTCGTCCACGTCAAATTTATACAGGAGAAAATTACAGAGAATTTATTAAATTAGAAAAAAGATAAGTTTTAAAATTTATAATATAAAAAAGCTTCATATTGCATGAGGCTTTTTTTATAGCTTTTACATATGTTGAAACTCAATATAAAGAATGAAACTTCAAGACTAAGAGCCGTAATTTTAGGTACTGTAAAAAGTAATGGAGGTGTTCCGGATCTTCAGGATTGTTACGATCCTAAGAGTATTGAGCATGTTTTACAAGGAACATATCCTTGTGAGGAAGACATGATTTTAGAGATGGATGCAGTAGCTAATGTTTTTAAAAAATATAATGTACAGGTTTTTAGACCAGATATAATTGAAAATTACAATCAAATTTTTTCTAGAGATATAGCTTTTGTAATTGATGATCTCTTTATTGAAGCTAATATCCTTCCTGATAGAGAAAGAGAATACAAAGCAATTGAAAAAGTAATTTCTCAAATAAATCCAAAAAAAATTATAGTTTTACCCAAAGAATGTCATGTAGAAGGAGGAGATGTGATTCCATGGAATGATTACCTTTTTATTGGCACTTATTCTGGAAGTGATTATGCAGATTATATAACAGCTCGAACTAATATTGACGCAGTGATTGCTTTACAAGAATTATTTCCTCTTAAAAAAGTCAAATCTTTTGAGTTGAGAAAATCAAATACACTCGCAAAAGAAAATGCGTTGCATTTAGACTGTTGTTTTCAACCAATTGGAAAAAATAAAGCAATTCTTCACAAAAATGGTTTTTTAGTTGAAAGTGAATACGATTGGTTGGTTAATTTTTTTGGAAAAGAGAATGTTTTTGAGATTACCAAAGAAGAAATGTATTGCATGAATAGTAATGTTTTTTCAATATCTAGTGAAGTCATTATTTCTGAAAAAAAATTCACACGATTAAATATTTGGCTCAGAAAAAATGGTTTTACAGTAGAAGAGGTACCGTATGCTGAAATTGCAAAGCAAGAAGGTTTATTGCGTTGTTCTACTTTGCCATTGATCAGAGATTAAACAATACTAATAGGCTTATTAATCGTCTAAATTCAATTATTTAGCTAAAAGAACAATAAATATTTGTTTTATAAATATAAGGTTGCAAATTAATTTAATTTTTAATTTTAGCAAGGTATTCTTGAAAACGTTTCCCGTAATCAGACCTTTTCACTCTATCTGACAACGAATTATTTACGGTATCTAGCATTTTTAAACTTGCATCATACATTTCAGTAAGAGCAATATAAGGAGCAACCTCTGAATCTGAATTTGTAATTGCAAAATTAGTAGTAAATAGCACTCTTCTTTTTGTTAACCTCTTATAATCATTCTTTAATTGGGCTAATAATTTTTGGTCATTTGCTTTTTTTGCATCAAAATTCTGTTTTATATACTCTAAACGCTCCTCTTGAAATCTTTTTTTAATGATATTGTATTGATCTAAAATTTTCTGATTTTTAGATCCAGAAATTTTTGGATTAAACCCAAATTGTGTTACTTTATCATTAATCGTAATTATTCCTTTTTCTCCAAAAAATAAAATTCTTTTATTGGTTGTATTGCCATCAAAAGTCAAATAATACAATTCAGGAGATGTAACATCATCTGTTAATATAAACTTATCATTTCCTAATAAATCTATCGAATCTACAGATACTAAGAGTGTGTCTTTCATTTTTTGAAGGTATAAAGTTCCTTTTTTAAGTCCTTTTATTTGTCCTTTTACAATCATGTTGCCTTCTTTTTTTGAAGAACATGCGGTCATCAGAATTGTTACAACTATAAGAATGATAATTTTTTTCATAAATTTAAAATTGGTTTGCTAATATCTTCTTTTTTATTTAAAAAGTTGCTGATAATTCCATTAAAATAGTACATAAAATTGCACCAACTGTTCCAATGGCATACCCAAAAACTGCCAACAAAACTCCAACAGTAGCCAAAGAGGGGTGGAAAGCTTGCGCTACAATTGGTGCAGATGCAGCACCACCAACATTTGCCTGACTTCCTACTGCTAAAAAGAAATAAGGAGCTTTTATTAATTTAGCAACAAGAATTAACAAACCTGCATGAATTGACATCCAAATAATACCAATTATTATCAAGCCCCAATTATCAAAAATCATTCCTAAATCCATTTTCATTCCAATCGTTGCCACTAAAATATAGATAAACAAACTACCTATTTTACTTGCACCAGCACCTTCATATTTTTTTGCTTCTGTAAATGATAAAATAACCGCCATTATTGTAGAAATACTAATTAGCCAAAAGAAACCAGAGCCTAAAAAAGAAAAAATATTTCGCCAAGTTTGTGATTCTATTGATGCGACAAAGTTATTAAAAAAGGTACTGAGATATTTGGCTGTAAAATGACCAAAACCAACCGTTCCAAATCCAATTGCAAGCATGATCATTAAATCTGTTAAAGAAGGGTTTCTTTTTACTTTTTGAGTAAAAGTAGATACTTTATTTTTTAATTCTTCAATTGCAGAAGTATCAGCTCCAAGCCATTTATTAATCTTATCTTTTTTTCCAATCCCTATTAATAAAATAGCCATCCAAATATTAGCAATTACAATATCTACAAATACCATTCCTCCGTATTTTTGAGGATTGTATTGATAAATTTCTAACATGGCTGTTTGGTTTGCACCTCCACCAATCCAACTCCCTGCCAATGTAGAGAGTCCTCTCCAAACAGCATTAAAATCAGTTCCTCCGACAGTTTCGGGAGAGAAAATGGAAATTCCTAAAATAGCGATTGGACCTCCAATTATAATTCCAAAGGTCCCTGTAAAAAACATTATTAATGCTTTAGAACCTAGGTTAAAAATTGCCTTCAAATCAATACTTAAAGTCATTAATACCAATGCTGCAGGCAATAAATATCGGCTAGAAATATAATATAATTCAGTTTTTCCTTTTATAATTTCTCCTGTTGAACTAACGGTTTCCCAATTTGGGGATATAATTCCGGCTGTTGTAAATATTGCAGGAATAAAGTATGCCATAAATAATCCAGGGACTATTTTATAAAATTTATGCCAGAAACCCCTAGTTTTACTCTCTGTGTAAAAAACAAACCCTAATGACAACATTAATATTCCCAGAACGATAGCATCATTGGTAAAGATTGGTTCCATTTATTTTATTTTAGTATGATTGGTATTTACAATAATACCTAATTGTAATCTGTTAAATCCAAAATTTGGCAATTTTTGATAAAAATATCCTACTTTAAACTTTATACTATTGTTCAGTGCATACAAAAAACCAGCTCCTGTCCAATTTTGAGCAATTAAATCTCCCTTAAAATTAAAAAATATTTCATTGAAGGCATAAATATTCCAAGTGTTGGAAAGTGGATACGTTCCATTGATATCATATCGTAGCCAATTGACAGTTGATTTTATATCATTTATTTCTATAAAGCGATGTTCAAACCGAAAACGATGTCTTAATTTAAAATCGCCCAACTTATAGTTGAGGTTGATGTCTTCATACAATCTAAATTCCGTTAATAAGTTAGATGGATTTTGATATTCTGTATCTGCATCTGCGTAACTAACACCAAATGTTAAATTTATTTTTGAATTTAAGTTATAGTTTAATCCTAATCTATAAATAGACTGTTGAAATTCATCTGTCAATTCAAAATAGCGGAAATGTGCCATGGTCTTTACAGCATATTTTTCTGATAATTTGTGAGATCCATTATACATGTACCAGTTTCCTAATTTATTTTGAGGGGAGTTTTGTGCGCTACTATTTAAAGAGATAATATTTAAACACAATAATAGTATCAATTTTTTCATATGTAATTAAAAGAATGGGTTAAGGACTTAATTTGCTAAAATAATTTTTTTTTTTACAAATACCTTTCTTTGATTGTAACTTATTTATACATTAGCTTGGAATTAATACTATTATTTACAGATGAATATCAAATTATTTTTAGTGATTTCTTTTCTCTTCTTTTCAAATGAATCTGAAAAAAAATCAATATTTTGGGGTAAAAATGGACATAGAGCAACCGGTCAAATAGCTGAGGAGTATTTAACTAAAAGAGCTAAAAAGAGGATAAATAAAATTTTAAAAGGCCAGAGTTTAGCCTTTGTATCTACTTTTGCTGATGAGATAAAATCTGACAAACAATACAACGCTTATTATTCTTGGCACTATATTAATATGGATCTAGATGAAACATATGCTACCGCAGAAAAAAATCCAAAAGGAGATTTAGTCACTGGAATCAACTCATGTATAGCTGTTTTAAAAAATGAAAATAGTTCAGTTGAAGAGTTGGGATTTCATTTAAAAATGTTAGTGCATCTTATAGGAGATTTACACCAACCAATGCATATTGGTAGAAGAGAAGACAAGGGAGGCAATACGGTAAAAGTCGAATGGTTTGGACGTGATACAAATTTGCACAGTGTTTGGGATGAAAGTCTGATTAATGATTGGGGTATGAGTTATTTAGAATTGGCTAATAATGCTAAAGACTTGTCAAAAAAACAAGTAGAATCAATAGAAAAAGGATCTTTGACTGATTGGGTAGATGAAGTTCATGGCCTTACTGTAGAAGTTTATAAATCTGTTGTTGAAGGTGAAAACTTGCGTTATAGATATTCTTATAATCATTTTGGTACAGTTAGGGCTCAATTGCAAAAAGGAGGAATTCGTTTGGCTAAAGTATTGAATGAAATTTTCGACTAAGAAATCTTCAAAAGAAACAAAAAATTCGAAAAATTAATAACAGGAGATTTTTCTGTTAATGATTCGTTAATTCTTTTCAAATAGCAAATCTTATTTGTAAATTTATAGATGATTAGATTTATTTATACATCATTTTTTGTACTTCTTGTTTTTTCATGTAAAAAGGAAGATTCTAAAATTGCATTTGAGAAAGTAACTTCTATAAAGACCTATACTTACAAAGAGTTAAAGCCTCTATTAGAAAAAAAGAATGGGAAAACGTATGTTGTCAATTTCTGGGCTACTTGGTGTGCTCCCTGCGTAAAAGAGTTGCCTGCTTTTGAAAAAATAAATAAAGTATATTCTAATAAAAATGTAGAAGTTCTTTTAGTGAGTTTGGATTTTCCAAAACAAGTAAAAAAAAGATTAATTCCATTTATCAATCAAAAAAAGGTACGCTCTAAAGTAGTTTTATTAAATGATGTTAATGAAGATTTTTGGATAAAAGCTATTGATTCTTCATGGTCTGGCGCATTACCTGCAACAATAATTTATAGTGAGAAAGGTAGGGCGTTTTATGAGCAGTCTTTTGATTATGAAAAATTAGAAACTGAATTAAAGGCCTTTATATAAGGCTATTTATTAAAATGATTAGATGATTAATTGAGCTTTATTTTTCTAATTTCTTAAAATTCCAGGTGAAAACTTGGAATTTTTTGACGTTGTGCTGAAAATATATAGAAAAAATTAGTACCAACGTTTCTTTTTCTTTTTTGAAGCTTCAGATTTTCTTCCCTTTTTATGTTTACTAATTGTATTTGGTTGTTTTTTTTTGTGTTTTGGTCTAGAAATTGGATAGGGATGTTCATCAATAACTTTAATTGTTTTTTCAATTAATTTCTCAATCATTTTAATGTATCCATTTTCGTCAGGAGAACAAAAAGAAAATGCAATACCAGATTTTCCAGCCCTACCTGTTCGTCCAATTCTGTGTATATAAGTTTCTGGTACATTTGGAAGATCAAAGTTAATAATTGCATCTACATTTACAATGTCAATTCCACGGGCAGCAACGTCAGTTGCTATAAGAATATTCGATTTTTTATTTTTAAAATCTTCAATAGCTTTATTTCGAATACTTTGTGTTTTATCTCCATGTATACTAGCAACTTTATACCCGTTTTTCAATAAACTTTCTTCTAATTTATCTACGCCAAATTTGGTGCGTCTGAAAATAATAATTTTCCCATTTATGGTATTCCTCAATAAATATAAGCACAAATCTGTTTTATTCTTCTTAGGAAGATAATATAATAATTGTCCAATATTTTTTGCTGTAGTTTCATCAGGGTTTATTTCAATTTTAACTGGGTCTTTGAATGTAGTTTTTGCCAATTCATTTATCTTTTCCGGAATAGTTGCGGAAAAAAGTAAGGTTTGTTTTTTCTTTGGACATAGTGCTTCTATTTTTTTTACATCGTTTATAAATCCCATATCTAACATAAGATCTGCTTCATCTAATACAAAAATATCAGTAGAACTCAAGTCTATTTTTTCTTGTATTTGTAAATCAATTAATCTTCCCGGAGTTGCAATTAAGATATCTGCACCATTGGCCAATATTTTTTTTTGTGGTTCTAAGGAAACACCACCAAAAACAGCTGTAGTTGACAAATCAGTATATTTAGTGTAACTGATAAAATTTTCTAGAATTTGTATTGCCAACTCTCGAGTTGGAGTAAGAATTAAAGATTTTATTTTTTTTTCTCTTTTTTCTGTATCTCTTTTATCTAGCAAAAGTTGAATGATTGGTAATGCAAAAGCCGCTGTTTTGCCCGTTCCCGTTTGTGCACAAACAATTGCATTTTTTTTCTTTAAAACGAAAGGAATTGTTTTTTGTTGAACTAAAGTTGGTGTGTGAAACCGCTCTTCAGCTACTGCTTTTAAGATTGATGTATGTAAAGGTAATTCTGAAAACTGCATTGAAGATTTTTAATGTAAAGGTAGTTTAAATGTAACTATGGTCTTTGATCAATTTTGTATTTTAAAGAGTTCGCTTTTATTTACTTTATTGACACGCATTTTGTTTTATATGAAATGACCAATAGCAACAAAGTAGCAATCCTTAAAAGGATATATATCTAGCATCATAATTAAAGTCGTTCTTCAATCCAAGTTTTAAAACTATAAAAGTTTTGAGGAGCAACTCCATGACCAACAGGATATTCAAAATATACATTTTGAAAACCTAGGTCATCTAAAAAAGGTTTGCTTTTTCTTGCCCATTCTACAGGTAAAACTTGGTCTACTGAGCCGTGAGAACAGTAGTAATCGGTTTTAATTTCTTTAGAGATAGTTGCTGGTATTAATTCAGTATTGATATAACCACTTAATGCAATTACATGTTGTACTTTGTTTGGGTAGAATAAACTTAATGAATAGCTTAAAATTGCACCTTGACTAAAACCGAGTACAAAAGTTTGATTCGTTTTTGTATTGTATTTTATTTTTATTTCATCAATAAAAATGGCTATTTGGTCAATAGATTCTTTTGCTTGCTTTAAATCTGAAAACTTTCCATTTTTATCATCAAAATTGATAGAATACCATGCGAAACTTCCAGAACCCATTGCATGGGGAGCTTGAAGACTAACGATTAAAAAAGTATCAGGTAATTCTTGAGCAAATGAAAACAAATCATCTTCATTGCTTCCGTAACCATGAAGTAAAACCAATAAAGGTGGGTTTTCTATACTTGTTTTTGATTGCCTTAAAAGGTAATGTAAATTGCTCATTTAGTAGTGCTGCGCTTAATTGTAAATTATATATTTTTAAACCAGTCTTGAAATTGATCTCCTAAAAGAGGAATCTTTTTTTCTTCTCCTTTGAGTGCCCCTAAAAAACCAATAACACGAAAAATAAAAAGGGCAATCGCTATAATCATTCCTTCATTTGCTCCTAAATAAACTCTGATAACATATTGATTTAATAAACCTAAAAGGCTCAAACCAATCATTTGTCTTATATGAAAGTTAGCGAAAGAGTTTTTTTTATTACTATTCATTATCAAAGCCGCAACCGTTCCTATAATGGTAATGTGACTTATAATAGCTATTGTTTTTCCTTCATTTATTGTTTGGTCTTTCACAATATTTAATTTATTATTAGTTGTTTATTTGCATAAATACCATATGCATACCCTTTAAGTTTTTTGTTTAAAAAAGGACTGTTTTTTGAGGTCGATAAAATGTTTTCTTTGGAAAAAGTATACGTCTTTTGAGGATTAAATAAAGTAATTTCTGCTGTATTATTTTCTTCGATTGAGTGGTTTTCTAATCCGAAAACTGCCTTCGGTTTACTCGTAAGACTCACTATGAAGTCTTCTAAATTTAAAACCGAGTTTATTGCTCCAAAAGCACTTTCTAAACCTATAACTCCATTTTTAGCTTCACTAAATTCTACTTTTTTGTGTTCAATATCAATAGGGTTGTGGTCTGAAGTAATAATGTCTATAACCCCAGATTTAATCCCCTTTTGCAATCCTTTTACGTCAGTTTTAGTTCTTAAAGGAGGATTCACTTTAAAATTGCTGTCAAAACCATGAAGTTCGTCATCTGTCAGAGTTAAATGATGGACAGCTACACTACAAGTTACTTGCAAGCCTTTCTTTTTTGCTTCTTTAATTAATTCAATTGATTTTGAAGTAGAAATTGTGGGTATGTGTAATTTGCCTCCTGTATATTCTAATATAAATAAATCTCTTGCAATTTGAATGTGTTCAGCCAATGCTGGGTTTCCTTTAAGTCCAAGTTTTGTGCTGATAATTCCTTCATTTGCAATTCCTTCTCCAGCAATTGAGTTATTTTTAGGGAAGCTTAAGATTAAGCCATTAAAATTTTGAGCATACAAAAGTGCAATTTTCATTAAATTGTCATTTACAGTAGGTACGTTATAATCACCGAAGGCAATCGCTCCAGATTGACACATGTCATGTAGTTCCGCCAATTCTATCCCTTTGCTTTTTTGGGTTAAAGCTCCGATAGGATAGAGGGTTGTAGCAAAACCATTTGCTTTGTTTTGTATAAATTCAACAGCAGATTTATGGTCAATTACAGGATTTGTATTGGCATTTACAGCAACCGAAGTAAAGCCACTTTTAGCAGCAACATTCAATCCGTTTTTGATATTTTCTCTTTCTTCAAAACCAGGTTCACCAAATGACACACTTGTATCAAACCAACCACAAGAAACGTGAAGATTGTCAAGTTCAACAACTTGATAATTGCTTCTCTTTTCGATAGAATCTGAGATTTTTTGAATAATTCCGTCGGTAATTAAAATGTCTTTTTGTTGATTGTGATATTGGCTAGAAGTGTCAATAATCGTTGCCGATTTTAAAAGCGTAGTCATGGTTTATAGAATTTTAAAATCAAAATTTCTAAAAACAAAGATACAATTGCCAACGTTAAAAACCATTTCCAAA
>JAQWOW010000014.1 GCA_029245665.1 Polaribacter sp.
ATTGGATGGTTTATTGAAGAATACGGAATTGCACAAATTTCATACAACTTAACCAATATTTCAATTACATCCATGCATGAAGCATTTTACGAAACAACTATAGCAGCAACAAAACGTGGATTGCGTGTAACAGGTTCAGAGCTAGTTGGTTTGGTTCCACTACAAGCAATGTTAGATGCAGCCGATTTTTACCTCAAAAAACAACAACGCTCTTTGGGTATTAGCGAAAGAGAAAAGATAAAAATAGCAATAAAGTCGCTGGGCTTAGATGATTTAAAACCATTTAACCCTCAAGAAAGAATTATAGAATATGTGATGAATGCTGAGGCAAGTAAAAAATTAGTGGATCTTTCAATAAGAGATTTTTCTGAGGAAACCGCATCAGAATCTATGGCTCCTGGTGGTGGAAGTATTGCGGCTTATGTTGGCGCTTTGGGGGTTTCTCTTGGAACTATGGTTGCGAATCTCTCTGCTCACAAACCTGGCTGGGATGAGAAATGGATGTTTTATTCTCAATGGGCGGAAAAAGGACAAGACTATAAAAATCAATTGCTTTTCTTAGTTGATGAAGACACCAATGCATTCAATAAAATAATTGCTGGATTTCGATTACCAAAATCTAATGAAACAGAGGTTACAATAAGAAATGAAGCTATTGAAAACGCGACCAAGTATGCAACTGAAATTCCTTTTAAAGTAATGGAAACTGCCTACAACTCAATGGAGGTGATGCATGCAATGACAAGAGAGGGATTACAAAACTCCTTATCAGATGCTGGTGTTGGAGCATTGTGTGCCAGAACTGCAGTGATTGGAGCGTATTTTAATGTCCGAATTAATGCTAAAGATATTAAAGACCGAGTTTTTGCTGATAGAATTCTTGAAAATGCTAAAAATATCTTCCAAAAAACAATTGCTAAAGAACAAGAAATAATTTCATTGATAGATTCTAAAATGTAATGAATTTTAAAATTATACCTTTCCAAGATCATTTCACTAATTCATTTTATGAATTAAATATTGAATGGCTTGAAGCTTATTTTTATGTTGAAGAGTTTGACAGGGAAGTTTTAAGTAATCCTAAACAATATATTATCAATAAAGGTGGACATATCTTTTTTGCAATAGAAAATCATACAGTAATAGGAACAGTAGCCCTAATGAAAACTAAAAATAATAGTTTTGAACTTACTAAAATGGCAATAACCCCAGAGAAAAGAGGAAATAAAATTGGGCAACTTTTAATGAAATACTGTATAGATTTTGCAACAAAAAATAATTTTGAAAAAATAATATTATATTCTAATACGAAGTTGGAAAACGCCATTTATATTTATAAGAAACACGGATTTATAGAAATTCCTATGGAAGAAAAGACCCCCTACAAACGAAGTAATATTAAAATGGAATTAGTGTTAAACAATCCATATAAATCAACTGAAAATAATTAAAATAATGAATAAAGTTGTTCTTTTAATTTTATCTTTCTTCATAACAATCGTGTCTTTTTCCCAAAAAAAAACTGCTGTAAAAGGAATTATACTTGATCAGGAAAATTTTTTAATTTCTTATGCTAGTGTTGGTATTATGAATAAAAATATTGGAACTACATCAACAGATGAAGGTAGTTTTTATTTAATGGTCACTGACAAAGAAATGAATGATACACTGCAAATTTCATCCATAGGTTATGATACTTATAAAGTTCGTATTAAAGATTTTATAAGTCAAAAAAGCCATAAAGTTATTCTGAAAGAAAAAACAATTGAACTTTCAGAAATTTCTATTGTGTCTACTGAATATTACGTAAAAAAAGCATTGAAAAACTTAAAAAACAACACTGTTAGAAAAAAACATGAACTAAAAATTTTATACAGACGCTGGTCTGTAGAGGATGATATCTGTCGTTTTTATATTGAACATTTTATGAATGTAATTGATAGAGGACCCTCTTCTTATATCTCAAAATACTCAATTCAAGAAAGCAGAAAATCTTCAGAATATAGGTTTATAAAAAATTCCCAAAATCGACATGCAATTGAATATATGGAAATCAATAATCCGTTAAGAGATGGAATGTTTTTGAATGATTATGAATGGAAAAAAATTGAAAACTCAAGCTATGATGGTGAAGATGTTTTGGTTGCTGAAGGTTCAAATAATGGTATAAATACTATAAAATTATACATCGGATATGATAGCTATAAAATTTATCGTCTTGAAATAATTAGAAGTCCTCCTAAAGTAGGAAAATATTTAAACGCGATTTATCTATATAAAAAAAATAATGAAGGTAAATTATATTTAAGCTACCACAACAGAGAATGGGGAGGTTCAGCAAAAACTCCAAAAAGTGTCAAACGACACCACGCTCTAAAAAACAAATCTATTAAAGAGTTTACCCCTGTAGCATACAGACATGAAGTTTTTGTTTTAGAAATTGAAGAAGATGAAAAAAAGTTTGAAACGTATAAAACTATTGAAAAAATGGATATGACTCTATACGAGATTCCCTATAATGAGAATTTTTGGAACAGCATAAGTTTACCGCCAGAAACTAGTTTTTATAAGAAAAATATTAGAGAATTAGAATCACTATTTAATGTACCGATAGCAACTCAATTTAAATATTCAAATCGATAAATGTTTAATTTTTGAAATAGTATTGAAAGAATTATAAGAAACTCTGAATGGCCAAATCATAGCCTTTTAAACCAAATCCAAATAAAACCCCTTTTGCCACTGGAGCAATAAAACTTTGATGTCTGAATTCTTCCCGAGCATGCACATTTGAAATATGTAATTCAACCACAGGGGTTTCGATCCCTTTTACAGCATCTCCAATACCTACTGAAGTATGAGTATATGCAGCAGCATTGAGGATGATACCATCATAATCAAAACCAACTTGATGTAATTTATCAATAATTTCGCCTTCTATATTTGATTGAAAGTAAGAGATTTCTACCTCTGTATATTTTAATTTAAGTGTTTGGAAGAATTCCTCAAAGGTTTGAGAACCGTATATTTCTGGTTCACGCTTTCCCAATAAATTTAGATTTGGTCCGTTTATAATAATGATTTTCATAATGCAAAAATACAAATTATTTTATATAGAAAAAGTGGGTATCTAAGCTTACTTTAAATTATACTACTTTATCCAATATTATTCGAATTTACTACAGTATAAAATTAAAGGAGTGTTTATAATTTAAATAAAGGTAGTATTTGAATGAAACTAAATTTTTAAGTATCTTCCTCGAGTGAAATGGGATCAAGCAATTACAGATTATAAACATTATTTAAATATAGAGAGAGGGCTCTCTAAGAACACCATAGATAGCTATGTTAATGATCTTAAAAAATTGATATTATTTCTTAAAAAAAATGAGCTATCTATTTCTCCTATTTTCATAGATAAAGAATTCATACAGAAATTTATTTATGAAGTTGCAAAAAAAGTAAATCCAAGAAGTCAAGCCAGAATAATTTCTGGATTGCGAAGTTTTTTTGAGTATTTAATATTTGAAGATTATAGAAAAACAAATCCTACAGATTTAATTGAGACTCCAAATATTGGACGAAAATTGCCAGACACACTATCTGAAGATGAAATTAATCAA
>JAQWOW010000042.1 GCA_029245665.1 Polaribacter sp.
GTAATTGAGTTAAATTCCTCAAATTTTAACCAATTTACGTTTTTATGAGGAATGACAATCCAATCTTTTTTAAAAGGAATGTAAAACTTACAATCTTTAAAAAGGTGTACTTCTTTTTGAGGGATATAAAACCCACTAATACAGTCTTGATTTAAGAATGATAATTCGATATTTCTGTTTGAAAAGGGAACAAATAATTGGGCTTTAAAATAGATGTTTTGTTCAATTTCACCAGCCTTTAAATTGATTGATTTTAAATATTCAGAGCACTCATTTGAGTAGAGTAGAGGCAATTGTTTTTCTTTCAGTTTAACTAATTTTTCTACCAAAGAATCCTTCCTGTTTGGACCAATAAAATGGTCAATTTCAGTTTTTCCACAAGAAGCGTCATACAAATAAAACTTATAAATAATTTCAAGATGAATCGTTTTATTCTCTTTTTTTATGATACAATCTAATTCTCCTAAAGTAATTTTTTCTCTTTGAATTTGAACATTTTCACATATAATTGAAGTAGATTCCTCCTGATCTAATTGATAGGAAACCAAACGTTCAACATATTTTCCAAGTCGTAATTTTTCATTGATTTCTATGTCAATTTTTCTGGATCTAGCTTCAATTTCAAATTGATTTAATTCATATATAGCATTCTTTTTCCACAAACTATTTGTTTGAAGAAACCCCTCGTATCTTTTTTGAATATCTTTCATTTTAGATCCATCTTAAAACCATAGTTCCAAATCTATTTTGTAAATTTAACCATTAAAATTTATTCAAATGCAATTCGAAAAAACTACTTTTAAATACCTTCAAGAATTACACAAAAACAACAATAGAGATTGGTTTTCAGAACATAAAGAAACCTATCTAAAAGCACAACAAAATGCAAAAGAGGTTTTTGAAGAAGTCAACCAGAACTTGCAAAAGCATGATGAAATTGAAAAATCTAAAATGATGCGTATTTATAGAGATGTTCGCTTTTCTAAAGACAAAACACCTTATAAAGCTCATTTTGCAAATTCATTTTCTAGAATGGGAAAAGAATTAAGAGGAGGCTATTTTTTAAGAATTAGACCTGGAGAATCTTTCTTAGCTGGTGGTTTTTGGGAACCAAATAAAGAAGATCTATTTAGAATTCGAAAAGAGATTGAGTTAGATGCATCAGAAATTAAAAATATTTTAAAGGACAAAAATTACAAAAAGTATTTTGGAGGAAAATTTGAAAGTTTATCTGAATTAAAAACAGCTCCAAGAGGGTTTGATAAAGAACACCCTGATGTAAATTTACTCAGAAAAAAGGGATTTATTGCTTCTAGAAAATTTTCGGATGCAGAAGTTTTATCGCCTGATTTTGTAAATAGCGTTGATGAAAGTTTTAAAGCATTACGCCCTTTTTTTAATTTATTCAGCGATATTTTAACCACAAATTTAAATGGTGAACAACTTATCTAAGATTTTTATCAATTTCACGTTTTAACACCAAAACAGTAATTGTTGTTGACAATAAATCTGAAATAGGGAAAGACCACCAAACCCCCTCTATACCATAATATTTAGGTAGTAAATATGCTAAGGGTATTAAGAATATACCCTGTTTTAAAAGGGTTAAAAATAATGCAGGAAGTGCTTTTCCTGCCGCCTGAAAATACGCAGATCCAATCAATTGCATTGTAATGATAGGGGTTGCTAAAAAGACAATAAACATAGCATTTGGTGTTTTGTCCAGCAAAGTTGTATCGTTTGTAAAAATCCAGATAAGCTCTTCTTTAAAAAGAAAAATCCCAATAAATACAAGAGTTCCAATGATAGTACCAAACCAAATAGATTTTTTAATTGTTTGTTGAACTCTCTTATTTTTATTTGCTCCAATATTAAATCCGGCAACGGGTAAAAAACCTTGACTAATTCCTATAATTGGAGAATATGCAAACATTAGAACTCTATTGATGATGCCAAAAATAGCAATGGCTATTTCTCCACCATATTTAAAAAGTGAAAAATTCAAAACAATCATTAAGATACTTATTGCACCTTGTCTAACAATAGATACTCCTCCTAATTGAAAAATTTCAAGAACAATTTTAAAATTTAATTTAAAGTTTTTTGGAATAATTTTTAATTCACTTTTGCTAGATAAAAAGAAATATAAGATATATATCCCACAACTTGCATAGGCTATAGAAGTTGCTAGACCTGCACCCCACATTCCCCAATCAAAAATTTTAATAAATAAAATATCTAATAAAACATTTAAAACAGCAGGAACCATCATGGCATACATTGCAAACTTTGGTTTTCCTTCGGCCCTTATTGTTGGGTTTCCCATCATTGCAAAGGCTAAAAAAGGAATCCCATAAATGATAATATTAAAATATTCAGAAGCTATGGGTAAAATTGCTCCTTTTGCTCCAAATAGATTTAGAATTGGCACGCTAAAAATATTTCCAATTGTTACAAATAGTATCGCTAAAATTACAGTCAATGAAATTTGATTGCCAAAAGTAAGAAATGCTTTTTCAATATTATTAGCCCCTAAAGCTCTTGATATAATCGAGCTACCTCCAATTCCAATTCCCATTCCAATGGATGAAATTAGGAAAGCTATTGGAAGTATAACTGTAATTGCTGCAATGGCCAAAACACCAATCCATTGTCCTACAAAAATGGTATCAACGATCAAATTTAAAGACATTACAATAATTCCAATGGTAGCTGGAACTGCTTGTTTTATTAATAATTTATTAATTTTTTGGGTCCCTAAATCGTTTGCTAAATTTGTCATAAGATTTTGCAAATATCATCATAAATAAGAAATTTTATGTAAATTAATAGGGAATACTTACTAGGTGGATATTAAAAATTTTATTTTTGTGGAAATTCACTAAATGAAAAACATATATACACTTACGATTACAGTTTCTTCAGAAGACCTAGATCTTTTACAACATGTAAATAATTTAGTTTATGTTAAATGGATGGATAAAATTGCCACATCACATTGGGCTCATTTAACAAAAGAGACTCCTTTTCCTCAATATGTCTGGGTAGTGGTGAGGCACGAAATTGACTATTTAAAACAAGCAATTTTAGGGGATAAAATTATTGTAAAAACATGGGTGGGTGAGACCAAAGGGGTTACCTCTGTTCGTTTTATGGAGTTTTATAAAAATGATGTTATGTTAGTGAAAGCAAAAACAACTTGGGCAATGTTAGACGCAATAACCTATAAGCCTTCAAGAATTAGAGAAAATGTTTTAAAAGTATTACAAGCTCCTAAATAAAAGTATCTTTGCACAAAATTTAGATCTAATATGTCAACTTTTTCTTCCTTAGGAATTCACAACGATTACATAAAAGCAATAAAAGAATTAGGGATTTCTAACCCTTCAGAGATTCAGGAGAAAACCATTCCTGTTTTATTGAAATCTGTAACAGATTTTATCGGTTTAGCTCAAACAGGAACGGGTAAAACAGCAGCCTTTGGCTTACCAGTTTTACACCATATTGATGCTAGCTCTGATCATATTCAAGCATTAATTCTATCGCCTACTAGAGAGCTCGTTCAGCAAATTAAAAAACAATTATTTAAATTCACGAAGTTTAGGGAAGATAAAATTTTTGTAGAAGCTGTTTTTGGTGGAGAAAAGATAGACCGTCAGATGAATAAT
>JAQWOW010000065.1 GCA_029245665.1 Polaribacter sp.
TTCATTCATTAGAGCTTTCATGCGTTCTTCAAATTGCCCGCGGTACTTTGTGCCAGCAACCAAACTTGCTAGGTCTAGAGAAATTATCCGTTTGTCAAATAAAATTCTGGATACTTTTCTTTCAATAATTCTTAAAGCCAAACCTTCAGCAATTGCAGATTTTCCAACTCCAGGTTCGCCAATAAGCATTGGGTTATTTTTTTTACTTCTACTTAAAATTTGAGAAACTCGCTCAATTTCTTTTTTTCTACCAACCACAGGATCTAATGTTCCTTTTTCTGCCAAATCAGTTAAATCTCTACCAAAATTGTCTAAAACAGGAGTTTTCGATTTTTTAACGTTTTTTGCTTTTTGAGCTTGCTCAAAAGGATTTGTTTTTTCTGAAGCATACTCATCATCAGAGGGAGTTTCTGCAATTGGGTTTAACGGCATATCTACATCATCTACATGAAGTTGCTTATACAATGCTTTTGCTTCGTCATAATTAACGTCATATTTGTGAATTAACTTTGTAGAGGGATCATTCTCATTTCTTAAAATACACAATAATAAATGTGCAGTATCTATGCAGTCGCTTTGGTATAATTTTGCTTCTAATAAAGTTGTTTTTAGCGCTTTTTCTGCCTGTCTAGTCAGACGTAAATTTGGAGTTTCTGAACTTTCTGTAAATATTGGATCTACAGGATTTAAAAGCTCTAATTTTTTACGTAATAAAGTGAGATCTACATCCAGTGCAGTTAATATTTCTATCGCTTTTCCTTCTCCTTTTCTAATCAAACCTAGTAAAAGATGTTCTGTTCCAATAAATTCGTGCCCTAAACGAAGCGCTTCTTCTTTACTGAAAGTAATTACATCTCTAACCTTTGGTGAAAAATTATCATCCATATCTCTTTCTTTCGTTCTTTAATTGATGTGTTGTAAAATTAGTCTTTTTTTCTATTATGGGTACAAAAAATGTGCCAATGCTATTTTACTGACAAGTTAATCACATTACTAAGGTAAAAAACTCCTAGAAATAGAGCAAATAAATGACTGTTAAAAATTATAAAAAAATGTTGATAACTCTGAGGGATTCTGAGCTTCAAAATCTTTGTAAATACTTACAAAAATTGTATCTTGCCTTGTTTTAAAAAAATGAATAAAATTTAATCAAATATATTTATGGCAGACGGAGAAAAGTTAATTCCGATTAACATTGAAGAGCAGATGAAAGCTGCTTACATCGACTACTCCATGTCGGTGATTGTTTCAAGAGCATTACCTGATGTAAGAGATGGTTTAAAACCCGTGCATAGAAGGGTTTTATTTGGAATGCACGAGTTAGGAATTAAAGCTACTGGATCCTACAAAAAATCTGCAAGGATTGTTGGGGAAGTCCTTGGAAAGTATCACCCACACGGAGATACCTCTGTATATGATTCCATGGTGCGTATGGCACAAAATTGGAGCGTGCGTTACATGATGGTTGATGGGCAAGGGAACTTTGGTTCTGTAGATGGAGATTCTCCAGCAGCAATGCGTTATACAGAGGTAAGAATGCAAAAGATTTCTGAAGATATGCTAGCTGATATTGAAAAAGATACGGTAGACCATCGTTTAAATTTTGATGACACGCTTCAAGAGCCAACAGTTTTACCAACGCGCATCCCAAATTTATTGGTAAACGGAGCGTCTGGTATTGCCGTAGGTATGGCTACAAATATGGCTCCTCACAATTTAACGGAAGTGATTAATGGAACCGTTGCTTATATTGATAATAGAGACATTGAAATAGACGAGCTCATGCAACACATCACCGCGCCAGATTTTCCAACAGGAGGTATCATATACGGGTATGATGGAGTTAGAGATGCTTTTCATACTGGTCGTGGACGAATTGTAATGCGTGCTAAAGCGGTTATCGAAGAAGTGAAGGGGCGTGAGTGTATCATCGTTACAGAAATTCCTTATCAGGTAAACAAAGCAGAAATGATTAAAAAAACTGCGGAACTTGTCAACGATAAAAAAATTGAAGGTATTTCGAATATTAGAGATGAATCTGATAGAAATGGAATGCGAATAGTATACGTTTTAAAACGCGATGCCATTCCTAACATCGTTTTAAATAAATTATTCAAATACACACAATTACAGACTTCTTTTAGTGTCAATAATATTGCCCTGGTAAAAGGAAGACCAGAGCAATTAAATTTAAAACAATTAATCCCTTATTTTGTTGAACATAGACATGAAGTTATTGTTCGTAGAACAGAATTTGAGTTAAAGAAAGCAGAAGCGAGAGCCCATATTTTAGAGGGATTAATTATAGCTTCTGATAATATTGACGAAGTCATAAAAATTATTAGAGCTTCTGCCAATGCAGACGAAGCCAGAGAAAGTTTAATTGACCGTTTTGAGTTGACAGAAATTCAAGCAAAAGCAATAGTAGAAATGCGTTTGCGTCAATTAACAGGACTAGAACAAGATAAATTGCGTAATGAGTACGATGCAATTATGCTAACAATTTCTGACCTAAAAGATATTTTATCAAATGAGCCTAGACGTTATCAAATTATAAAAGACGAGTTGCTACATATCAAAGACAAGTACGGTGATGAGCGAAGATCTTTGATAGAATATGCGGGTGGAGACATGCGTATTGAAGATATGATACCTGATACAAAAGTCGTGGTTACTATTTCTAATGCTGGGTATTTAAAACGTACAAATCTTGAAGAGTATAAAGTTCAGAATAGAGGAGGAAGAGGACAAAAAGGAGCTACGACAAGGAATGAAGATTTCTTAGAACACTTATTTGTGGCTACAAATCATCAATACATGATGTTTTTCACTCAAAAAGGAAAAGTATTCTGGATGCGTGTGTATGAAATTCCTGAGGGAGGTAAAAATACCAAAGGACGAGCAATGCAAAATCTGATTAACATCGAACAAGATGACAAGGTAAAAGCATTTTTGGTAACACAAGATTTAAAAGACGAAGACTATATTAATAGTCATTTTGTCATCATGGCAACTAAAAAAGGTCAAGTTAAAAAGACCTCATTAGAACAGTATTCTAGACCA
>JAQWOW010000099.1 GCA_029245665.1 Polaribacter sp.
TACAAGAACTCTAGTTTTACCATTTTCATGATTTTTATTGAAATAAGAAGCAACTCTCTTTTGTAAGTTTTTAGCTTTACCAATGTAAATAATTACACCTTCTTTATCAAAGTATTGATAAACTCCAGGTTCATTTGGTAAGGTTTTTATTTGAAGTTTTAAAGATGTAGGCATGTAACGAAAATACACATTTTTTAAACACCCAATCTATGAATTTCGGCTAAAAATAGATCTAAGTTGAATGATTTTTAGGCGTTTTTTTATTAAAAAAAACTACAATCCTTTTTCATCTTTAGGAAAAGCTTGTTTGCTAAAAATAAATAACAATGCAACACCAATGCTTATAAAAGCATCTGCGGGATTAAAAATATATTGGAAAAAAGTAAAAAATTCTCCACCCATAAAAGGAATCCATTCGGGCAATACACCCTGCCACAAAGGAAAATAAAACATGTCTACAACTTTACCATAAAAGAGTTCACCATAAGGTTTGTCTGCAAAAAAAGTAGCAACTTTATGTTGAGAATCATCAAAAATAGCTCCATAAAAAACAGAATCAATAATATTTCCAACAGCGCCAGAAAATATCAGAGCGATGGCTATAATTACAGCATTGTGTACTTTTCTTTTTATGTTTTGAAATAACCAAAATAAAATTCCGGTTACAGCAACTAACCTAAATAAAGTTAAAAATAATTTCCCAGCTTTGCCACCAAATTCAAAACCCATTGCCATTCCGTTGTTTTCTGTAAAATGGATTCTAAACCAATCAAAAACAACAACTTCTTCTCCAAGTACAAAGTTTGTTTTTATATATATTTTTATAATTTGGTCTAGAATAATTGCAATTATTATGGTTGAAATTGCTAAATTCTTTTTGGACATATTTTTTGGATTTGAACTCACAAAAATAACAGTGTTATTGTTTGCGTTTTGCCTCAATACTCAAAGTTGCATGAGGAACTAACCTTAAACGCTCTTTCTGAATTAATTTACCCGTAACTCTACAGACACCATAAGCCCCATTTTCTATCCGTAATAATGCATTATTAAGGTCTCTAATAAATTTCTCTTGCCTTATTGCTAACTGAACATTTGCTTCTTTATTCATTACATCCGAACCTTCATCAAAGGATTTAAATGAGGGTGATGTATCATCCGTACCATTATCTGCATCATTTTTATATGCTGCTTTTAATAACAATAAATCTTCTTCTGCTCTCGCTATCTTTTTTTCTATAATTTCTTTAAACTCTTGAAGTTCTTCCTCTGAATATTTTAGTTTTACGTCTGACATAAATCTTATATTTTTTCGATTAATATTTTACTCTTTATAGTATCAAATTCGATTTCAATACCCTTTTTTAATTCATAAACAAACACCAATTCTTTCGTTAATGTTTCACTCATGATATATGCTTTATTTTCTGAAATGGATTGTTCTAGATTTTGATCCTCTAAAAGAGTTAACTTAACTTTATCTGTTACCTCTAAGCCACTATCTTTACGAGCATTCTGAATTCTATTTACCAATTCTCTAGCAACACCTTCTTTGCGTAATTCTTCTGATATTGTAACATCTAAAGCCACTGTTATAGACCCTTCATTAGCAACCAACCAACCTTCTATATCTTTAGATGAAATTTCTACATCTTCGAGTCCTAAAGTAATATTTTTTTCATTAATATGAATAGAAATATTTTTGTCTTTTTCAATTTTACTAATGTCTTCTTGTGTGAATTTTTGAACTTCAGAAGCTATAAAGCGCATGTCTTTTCCAAACTTTGGCCCTAAAGCT
>JAQWOW010000105.1 GCA_029245665.1 Polaribacter sp.
AACTTATTTTCGTTTTTTGTTTTCTGTATATTTGCTGAGAAAATAAGATAAAATGTTTATAGACTATAACCTAATTCCAGAAGATGCAAAAGTTTGGGTGTACCCATCTAATAGAAAATTTTATTCAACTGAAATCGAGGAAATTGAAGCTAAAATCAAAAGCTTTATAGAAAACTGGAAAACTGAAGACGAAAACTTCAAAGCAACCTATAAATTCCTGTACAACAGGTTTATTATTATATTTGCAGATGACGCAAATTCACCTTTGACAAATTTTGATATTGATACTTCTGTCTCTTTCATCTTATCGCTTCAAGAAGAATATGGAATAGAATTATTAGATAAAATGAATACTTGCTTTAAGCAAGGTGAATTTGTACAATATAAAGATTTAAAAGATTTTAAAAAATTACTTAAGAATAAATCTGTTACTGCAAAAAGCATCATTTTTGATAATTTAATAACAACAAAACTTGATTTCGAGAACAATTGGGAAATTCCAATTGAAGACAGTTGGTATAATCGGTACTTATGAATCTGTTAGAATTTATATCTCTAAAATCTCAGCAATATTAGGTTTAAAATAGTTGGGGCCTTTTAAAACTTTACCGTCTTCTCTGTAGATTGGGTTACCATCTTCACCTAACTTACTCATATTACTTCTTTGGATTTCATTAAAAACTGCCTCAATTTTATCCTGCATTCCGTGCTCTATAATGGTACCACACAAAATATACAACATATCTCCTAAAGCATCTGCTACCTCAACCAAATCATTATTTTGCGCAGCTTCTAAATATTCTTCATTTTCTTCTTTCATTAGGTTAAAACGAAGCATGTTTCTATCTTTACCAATATCTGCAATTGGTTTTTGATTCATGTTTAACTTAAAAGCTGTGTGAAATTTTGTTACTGCTGCTATTTTATTTTTCATTATGTATCTATTAAATTATTTTCTTTAAAATCCATGCCGGCATCATTTTTAAAATAACGGCAATAATTTGCCAACGTTTAGAAATATAGGCAACTCTTTTTTTCTTTAATATTGCTGAATATATTTGTTTTGATGCTTTTTCTAAAGGAATCATCCAAAAAGCTCCATCTCCCAAATTCATTGCTGTATCTACAAACCCTGGTCTTATTTCCGTAATAAATACCTTCTTTGATTTAATAGATTTTGTTTTTATGTACAAACTCTCTAGGTACGATTTTTGATAGGATTTAGATGCAAAATAATCAGGTGCAGATCGATTTCCTCGAATTGCTGCAATTGACGAAATCCCTACTAAATGACCAAACTGCTGCTTTTTAAACAAATTATATGCTAAAGCATATAATTTTGTACAACCTAAAACATTCGTGTTTATTGTTTTTTCTTGTAATTCCCATTCTAATGTTGGATTTACAAAAGCTACTCCAGAAGATTGGATTACTAAGTCTATTGTTTTAAACTCCGATACAATTTCGTTAAATACTTTTTCTACCTCTGAAATATGTTGAATGTCGTTTTGTTTTATTAAAACTTGATTGGGATATAACTTTTTTATCGCTTCTAACTTTTCTAATCTTCTCCCTGTAATTGCTACATTACATTTTTTTTTAATTAAAATCTCTGTCAAGGATTTTCCAATACCAGAAGTTGCTCCAAAAACAATGACATTCTTCATTTAATTTGTAATTTTACAAAATCAATCTTTTATTGATATTCGATAGACAATATATAGAAACTTTCTGAAAAATAAAGGCTTCTTTTTGGCTATTAATTCACAACTTATAAAGAATACAAACTATGTTTTTAGGCGCTTATTTTACAACAGGAAGAATCATTTTTATGATTTTCTTCATCACCTCTTTTATTGCTTTAATGGTGTATAGTTATCGGAAAGACGTTAAAAATCACGAGCGTTATTACAAAGGCGCTGTAAAAAAAGTCGTTATTTATGGGGGACTTATTATTGCTGTTTTTATTGCTATTCGTTTTTTATGGGGACAATAACCCTAGCTAAAAACTATTTATAGTTAGCGAATCTTAATTATACCTGAACCAAAAAGTTAGGATTATTGTACTCCTTGCTAATTGTTATATTTCGTATTGTAGTCAAATTTAGACACAAAACCCAAGTCTATTTGTTTTTCATTCTCTCTTAAACGTAAAAAAACCGAATCTTAATAAGAATCGGTTTTTAAGCTTTACATTTTGTTTCTCCCTAAAAAATTATAATGCTTAAGGGATACATTTTAATTTTTTTTCCCTAAAAAATTATAATGCTTCGAATAAAACAGCATTTGCTCTTCGAAATTTTTTGGCTGAGTTACAGTAATATCTGTAATATTTCCTGCTACATCTAAAACTGTTTCTAATACAGGGTTTACAAAACCACTGTATGGAGCTGCCGTAAATTGTTTATTACGCGCTATGACTTCTGCATGAATTGCCTGATCTACTTTAACACCATAACCTTCTACCAAAGCTTTTGCTGCATCAAAATCTCCTTCAGATTTAATTCGCTGAGTTTCTTTTAATAAGCGTCCAAAAATAGCACGAAGCTTGGCATAATCATTCACCTTAAAAAAAGTTTTTCCTTCTTTGGTGACTCTTTCTATTACATTGTCTTTCATACCTTGCTCAAAAGACCAAGCAGCAACCCATTGTCTATTTACCATATGATCTTCTTCTAAATCATTTCCTAATTCAATTCTAATTAGTTGAGTGATTAGACCATTTCTGATGTATCCGTTATAAGCAGCTTTTCCTAAGGCTTCCCAATTATCAGTCAAACCCAACTCTTGTATTTTTGGATCCATTAAATAATACAAACCAACCAAATCTGCTCTTCCTTCTTCCATTGTAGAAGCATAATTTTGCAATGTTTCTTTTGGCTGACCAATTCCATCGTTAATAACTCCAGATGCATGTCCTATTACTTCATGTAATGCTGTGTGTAATTTATCGGCAATTTGACCATATTTTTCTTCCAATCTAATTTCTTCTTCATCAAAAGCAAACTCTTTTAACCTTCCAGAACCTCCTGCATTGTTGTATGCTGCTGTAATATTTCCAAGAGAAACAGACTTAGAACCGTGTTGTTGTCTAATCCAATTATTATTTGGCAAATTCACACCAATTGGAGTACTAGGAGAAGAGTCTCCTGCCTCTCCGGCAACATGAACTGTTTTGTATGAAACACCTACCACAGTGTCTTTTTTATGAGCGGGATCTAATGGAGAATTGTCTTCAAACCATTGAGCATTTTCAGACAAAACAGCCATTTTTCGTGACATGTCAAAATCTTTAATTTCTACAATCGTTTCATACGAACCTCTGTATCCTTTTGGATCATTATACACTTCTATAAATCCGTTAATCCAATCTATATTTCCTTCAGTAGAACTTACCCAAGCAATACAATATTGATCCCAAACATCTAAACTTCCTGTTTTATAATATTCAATTAATAATCCGAGTGCTTTTGCTTGATTGTTGTTCTCTGCCACTCCTTGAGCTTTTTCTAACCAGCCAATAATTTGGTCAATAGCCGCTCCGTACATTCCTCCAGACTTCCAAACTTTTTCAACCAACACTCCGTTTTCTCGAACTAATTTAGAGTTCAAACCAGCTTCAATTGGCGTTCCTTTCGGACCTTTATAGGCCGTCTTATAGAAGTCTGTTACATCTTTATCAGTGATATCTGATCCATAGAAATTTATAGCAGAAGATAAAATATTATCTACGCCTTCTTTCTTATTTACCTTTTTCGCATCTTCATCATTAAATAAAACAGCGATAACTTCTGGTGCGATTGCTGTATTTGATTTTAATAATAATTCAGTTTCAAAATAATTACGCGTAAATCCTGGTTTTATCTTGTCATTTGAATAATGATGATGGATTCCGTTAGAGAACCAAACTCTTTTTAAATACACTTTAAAGGCTATGAAATCATCTGTTTCTCTGTCTCCAGTAAAATTGGCATTAATATTCTCTAAAGCTTCTCTAATCTGTAAATTATGTTTGTAATTCTGATCCCACATAATATCTCTACCAGCTAACCCTGCTTGGGTTAGGTAATATACCAGTGATTTTTCTTTAAGGGTTAATTCTTCAAACCCTGGAATTTTATAACGAAGCACTTTAACATCTGAAAACTGCTCTACGAAATGATTAAATTTTGGTTCTTTTTTCTCAGGAATACAAGAGAGAATAATTCCACTTAAAAATAACAAATAGACGATCTGTTTTAATTTCATTTTATCCAATTTAATATTGAGATATAAATGTACAACTTTTATACATGTAATATTCATTATGGATGTTGAAGAGTTTTGATGTTTTTAAATCTTTTCCAAGTCTTACTATTAAATTGAGTATACACAACAAAACATCCGATGTCTAATAAAAAGTAAAACAGGCTTATTCCACTTGGAGGATTGTTACTTGGCAAAAACTCAAAAACACCATAAGCATAAGTTGGCCAATACCAGCATCCGAAGGCAGTACCTCCTATTTCTAAAATAGCAACTAAGATGTACATCGAATAAAAAAACAATCGATCTTTAGTCCTTTTCGAAAGTAAAATAAAAACACAAAAAGTCATTATAAATCCGAAAACATCATTGAATAAAAAAAGATAGATTGTAGCAAATAAGGCAATAACAATTTTGAAAAAACACTCTATATCATTGTTGTATTTTCTAACAATTGGTGCTTTACTAAACATAAAAATACGTCCGTACAAAGCCGCGTGACCCAGGGGCACATATAGCGGAATATTTTCTAAACGATATGCATACATTCCTAAAACTCTAGAAAATAAATATTCACCACCAAAACCTATAATTACTGCATATATCATTAGCTTTTTTGTTCTTGGATTTGCTCGCCAAAACATGACGGTAAACCCAAAAATCATTAAAATATTGATCGGAATTTGAGAATTATAAATATGCTCCACAAAATAATTGCCATCAAAAAATAAGATGAAAACAAAAATTATAAACAATCCAATCCTCCTATTGAAAACTTTTATGAGTTTTTTAAAATCTGATGTAGGAATTGTAAAAAGACTCATCATACTTCTTTAGCTTTGAAGCAATCGGTTGTGTGATCTATAACCATTCCAATCGCCTGCATATAAGCATATATTACCGTTGAGCCAACGAACTTAAAACCACGTTTTTTTAAATCTTTAGATATACTATCTGAGAGCATAGTTTTCGCTGGAACTTCGTCCCTTGTTACAAATTTATTTATAATAGGTTTGTCATTTACATAACTCCAAATAAAGGATGAAAAAGAGCCAAATTCTTTTTGAACTTTCATAAATAATTGTGCATTTATTATGGCGCCTCTTATTTTTAATTTATTTCTAACAATCCCTTGATCTTTTAACAATTCTTGATATTTGATCTCAGAATATAATGCAATCTTCTTACAATTGAAATTATCAAAAGCTTTTCTAAAATTTTCTCTTTTATTCAAAATTGTTAACCAACTCAATCCTGCTTGAAAAGTTTCTAATATTAAAAACTCAAATAATTTTTTATCATCGTAAACAGGTACCCCCCA
>JAQWOW010000111.1 GCA_029245665.1 Polaribacter sp.
AACGGATAATACAGCAGTAGTTGGCTATGATATTTTTGTGGACGGTACTTTAAAAGGCTCTTCTGAAACAAGCAGTTATACTGTTTCAGGTTTAACCATTTCCACTACGTATAGCATCACAGTTTTAGCAAAGGATTCTGCGAATAATAAATCTGCACAATCAACGGCTGTAAGTGCTACTACGACTGACGGAACGAATAGTGTGGTAGAATTATTTTTCTCTGAATATGTGGAAGGTTCTAGTAATAATAAAGCCATAGAAATTGCGAATTTAACAGACAACCCGATTGATTTATCTGCATACAGCATAAAAAAACAATCGAATGGAGCCGGAAGTTGGGTAAACGAATTGACTTTAAGTGGAACCATTAATGTAAATGATGTATTTGTAACAATACATTTCCAAGCAGACAATGCAACCTTGCTTGCAGAAGCTGATATAATTGCGCCAGAAGGCTCAGAATATGGTGCCCCCATAAACTTTAATGGAAATGACCCTGTTGGATTGTTTAAAAATGATGTTTTAATTGATATTATTGGTGTTCTTGGAATTACTACTAAGGATTATGAAAACATGACCCTTAGAAGAAAATTTAGTGTAAAACAACCAAATACCTCGTTCACTTCAAGTGAATGGGAAGAACTGGCTCAAAATACAGTTGACGGAATTGGTTTTCATGGAGATACTGCAAGTACCAACGATTATTTAAAAGAAGGCTTTACTGTATTTCCAAATCCATCAAACGGAAATACAATTTATATTAAAACCACAGAGAGTAGCACCCTTAATATTTACAACATTTTAGGTCAGATTGTGAAATCAGCTACAATTACCCAAGGTAAAAACAGCATTGATATCTCCAATTTATCAAAAGGAGTTTTTATTGTAAGGATGCATTCAGGGAGAACTACTTTTTCAAAAAAACTGATAAAAAACTAAGCTTACTCAACAATTAATTAAAAAAAGACTGTCAGCTAACGACAGTCTTTTTTTCTGTTTAAAACATCGTGAATAACTACTTTATTTCAATTAAAATAAAGCAACAAAATTAAAAGGAAAAAAGTAAATTTGCATCTTTAGAACAACACACAAACAACAAAACAAATGATTCATTTCTTTGGAAATAAAAACAGTAAAATATTTGCTGTTCAAACCACAAAAGAATTAACCGCAAAAACAATTTCTAAATTGACATGGCTATTTGCTAATGCACCAAAAATAGAGGAAGTATCAATTGATGCTTTTTTTGTGGGTCCAAGAGCTGCAATGATTACTCCTTGGAGTACAAATGCTGTCGAAATCACCCAGAATATGGGCATCAAAGACATTCTTAGAATTGAAGAGTTCTCTGCAGTTTCTGAAGATTTTACTGATTTTGATCCAATGATTTCAGAAAAATTTAAAGGGTTACACCAAGAATCATTTGCTATAGAAATTGAACCCGAAGCAATTTTAAATATCGAAAATATTGCCGAATTTAATATCCAAGAAGGCTTGTCTTTAAGCGATGAAGAAGTTGCCTATTTGGAAGGTGTTGCTGCAAAAATAGATAGAAAATTAACAGATTCTGAAGTATTTGGATTTAGTCAAGTAAACTCAGAACACTGTCGCCATAAAATATTTAATGGAACTTTTGTGATAGATGGAGAAGAACAACCTACTTCCCTATTTAAAATGATCAAAGAAACTTCAAAACAATCTCCAAATGATATTGTTTCTGCATACAAAGATAATGTGGCTTTTATCAAAGGCCCGAAAGTGGCACAGTTTGCTCCTAAAACTGCAGACAAGCCAGATTTTTATCAAACTGAAGACTTCAAATCTGTAATTTCAATAAAAGCAGAAACACACAATTTTCCAACAACAGTTGAGCCTTTTAACGGAGCTGCAACGGGTTCCGGAGGAGAGATTAGAGATCGACTTGCCGGAGGAAAAGGTTCTATGCCTCTAGCAGGAACTGCCGTATACATGACTTCCTATTCTCGTTTAGAAGAAAAACGATATTGGGAACATAAATTTGATGCTAGAAATTGGCTCTATCAAACTCCTATGGACATTTTAATCAAAGCATCCAACGGAGCTTCTGACTTTGGGAACAAATTTGGACAACCCTTAATTACGGGTTCTGTATTAACTTTTGAACATGAAGAAAATTCTTCTTCAAGTACTTCTAAACCAAGAAAATTAGGCTATGACAAAGTAATCATGCAAGCCGGTGGTATTGGATATGGTAAAGCAGACCAAGCTATAAAAGAAACCCCAAAAGAAGGAGATAAAATTGTAATTCTTGGGGGTGAAAATTATAGAATTGGTATGGGTGGCGCTGCAGTATCTTCTTCAGATACTGGAGAGTTTGCATCAGGAATTGAATTAAATGCCGTGCAACGTTCGAACCCAGAAATGCAAAAACGTGCTGCAAATGCCGTTCGTGGAATGGTAGAAAGTAAAGAAAATTTCATTGTTTCTATTCACGATCACGGAGCTGGAGGGCATTTAAATTGTTTGTCTGAATTGGTAGAGGACACTGGTGGTAAAATCGATTTAGATCAATTGCCAGTTGGAGACCCAACATTATCCGCAAAAGAAATTATTGGAAACGAATCTCAAGAAAGAATGGGATTGGTTATTGGTGAGCAACATATAGACACGCTCCAAAAAATTGCAGAACGCGAGCGTTCGCCAATGTACACTGTTGGAAATGTTACAGGAAATGATAGATTTACTTTTGAGTCTAAATCTACAGGGAAAAAACCAATGGATTTAGCCTTAGAAGACATGTTTGGTTCTTCTCCTAAAACGATACTAACAGACAGCACTGTTGAAAGAAATTATAAAAACTCGAGATATAAAATCAAAAATCTACAAGTTTATTTACAGCAAGTTTTGCAATTAGAAGCGGTGGCTTGTAAAGATTGGCTAACCAATAAAGTAGACAGATGTGTTGGTGGTAAAGTTGCCAAACAACAATGTGTGGGTCCGTTACAAATTCCGTTGAATAATGTTGGTGTTATGGCCTTAGATTATAATGGAAAAGAAGGTGTTGCTACTTCTATTGGGCACTCGCCTATTGCTGGATTAATTGATCCTGAAGCTGGAAGTAGAAATGCAATTACTGAATCTCTAACAAACCTTATTTGGGCACCATTAAAAGAAAATTTAAAAAGTGTATCACTTTCTGCAAATTGGATGTGGCCATGTAAAAATGAAGGCGAAGATGCCCGTTTGTACAAAGCTGTGAAAGCTGTTTCTGAGTTTGCTATTGATTTAGGAATCAATATTCCAACAGGAAAAGATTCTTTATCAATGAAGCAAAAATATGCTGATGACGAAGTAATTTCTCCGGGAACTGTAATTATTTCTGCTTCAGGAAACTGTAACGAAATTTCTAAAGTAGTAGAACCTGTTATACAAGTTGAAGGCGGAAACATCTACTATATCAATATTTCTCAAGATGATTTTAAATTAGGAGGAAGCTCTTTCTATCAAGTTTTGAATACGATTGGAAATGAAGCTCCTGATGTAAAAAACAGTGCTTTTGTAAAAAACACTTTCAATACAATTCAAGAATTAATTATAACTGATAAAATTACAGCAGGACATGATGTTGCTTCTGGTGGTTTAATAACAACCTTATTAGAAATGTGTTTTGCTGACGTAAATTTAGGGGCAGATTTCGACATTAGTTCTTTAAACGAAGAAGATGCCATAAAAGTCTTATTTGCTGAGAATTCTGGAATTGTTTTTCAAGCTGATGTTGCTGTTGAAGCAGTCTTAAATGAAAATAATATTGAATTTTTCACGATCGGAACTGCAAATAATTCAGGAACGGTAACCATTAAAAATAATGAAGATAATTTCTCTTTTGATGTTGCTCAACTCAGAGATGTTTGGTACAAAACCTCTTTCTTATTAGATCAAAAGCAAACTGCAAATGGTTTGGCACAAGTAAGATTTGACAATTATAAAAAGCAACCTTTACGCTATCAATTTCCTGCTAATTTTACAGGAAAACTTCCTAAAAAT
>JAQWOW010000150.1 GCA_029245665.1 Polaribacter sp.
CTAAAGAATAATTCGTAAGTTCACCTGAAATCATATTTTTTAAAGAGAATAGATTGTTTTCTACTTTAGAAACAACAAATTGTATCTCTCTATTCGTTACATACTTCCATTGACGTTTTTGTTGCTTATTGCTTAGACCTAGATCTGGATAAAATTCAGATTTTATATTATTTTCTCGCAAAATCTTGATTGCTTTCATTATTAGAAGATCTGAAGTTTCGTTAAAATTTAAGAAAATAACTTTTGGCTTTGGCAAATCATCTGTTTTAAACAAGCCTAATTCTTCAAGAACTAAATAAATTCTGTCCAAACCAAAAGAAATTCCAACTCCAGAAACATCTTTCAATCCAAATATACCTGTTAAATCATCATATCTTCCACCACCACCAATAGAACCCATTTTTACTCCTTTTGGTGCAGACACTTCAAAAATTGCTCCTGTGTAATAATTTAAACCTCTTGCCAGGGTTACATCTAACTCTAAACTAGCAGTTTCTAAACCAAGTTCTGCAATAGAATTTATTACAAAACGCAATTCATCTACCCCACTTTTTCCTTCACTAGAGTCAGCCAACATCTTTTCTAAACACGCTAGTTTTTCTGAATTAGAACCTGTAAAATTAAAAAGAGGGTCAACTTTCACTATTGCATCTTCAGGAATTCCTTTAGCAATCATTTCTTTCACAACACCTTCTTTACCAATTTTATCTAACTTATCCAGAGCAACTGTAAAATCAATAAGTTTATCTTGAGCACCAATAACCTCTGCAATCCCAGAAAGTATTTTTCTATTGTTTATTTTAATGGTTGTTCCTGCTAACCCTAATTTAGTGAAAACAGTGTCATACAATTGAACAAGTTCTACTTCTTGCCATAATGATTTACTCCCAACAACATCTGCATCACATTGAAAAAATTCTCGAAAGCGGCCTTTTTGAGGTCTGTCTGCTCTCCAAACAGGTTGCACTTGATATCTTTTAAAAGGAAATGTAATGTCGTTTTGATGCTGAACAACATATCTAGCAAAAGGAACAGTTAAGTCGTAACGCAATGCTTTTTGAGAAATTTGTGGGGTTAATTTTAAACTGTCTTTTTCTAGTCGAAATTTTTCATCAGTTTTTGCTAAAAAATCTCCAGAATTCAAAATCTTAAAAATAAGTCTATCGCCTTCTTCACCATATTTACCCATTAAAGTTGAAGCGTTTTCAAAACTCGGAGTTTCTATCGGTTGAAATCCAAAGATTTCAAAAGAAGTTTTAATGGTATTCATAATAGACGAACGATTTGCTACCTCTATTGGTGAAAAATCTCTTGTTCCTTTGGGAATACTTGGTTTCATCATAAACAGTGTTCAGTTATCAATGATCAGAGATCATTTTTATGTTATCAGTAAACGATTTTCAAAAATAGCACTCTAGAAAACCTGTTGAACTGTGAAAGCACAAATATCGTAAAAAAGTTATACTTTCTAAGAAGTTGTAACGGTTTTATTTCTTCTTCTTAAACTATATAAGGAAGCGTTTAACTCAAATCCTAGCAGTAAAATTATAGCGTTTAACCACACAAATAACATTAAAATTAAAAGGGTACCAATAGAGCCATACAATTGGTTGTATTGTGCAAATTTCACAACATAAATACCAAACAAATAAAAGGTAAACAAAGAAACTACTGATGTTAAAATTGCACCAGCAGAAAAAAACTTTGTTTCTTTTCCTTGTGTGGTTCCGTATCTAAAAAGTAAAGAAACAATTGTAAAAAGCATCACTAAAAAAAGGGCATTTTTACCCAAATAGAATAAATTTAAATCACTTGTATTTAACCAACCTGATTCATCTATTTTAGACAATGCTACTTGATAGAGTATTAGGGAGGTTATGGTGACTATTAAAAATAGAGACATTAATAAGGAAACCCCTAAAGAGACAAAATACGCTCTAAAAACGTTTCTTACATCTGTTACATGATAGGAGTATTCGAACCCCCCAAAGATTGCATTGACACCATTTGTCATTAAAAAAATAGAGACTATAAAACCAAAAGAAAGCAAACCTCCGTATTGATTGTTAATAATATCTACTAAAACCGTATTTACAGCTTCAAAAGTTTGAGGGGGTAAAATTTCTTTTATAAAAGAGAACAAGCCATCTTGAAAACCCTCAATTGGTATGTATGGAATTAATGTTAAAATAAAAAGCATGAATGGAAAAACAGCCATAAAAAAACTAAAAGCAATACCTCCTGCTCTTGTTGTTAAAGCACCTTTTAAAATACCTATGCTATACATTTCTACAACATCATACAAAGACATTCCATTTAAACCTGGGATTTTAATTTTTTTTCCAAAAGATACCAAAACATTTAGAATTGGTACTTTTCCAAGCTTATTTTTTATTTCTTTGGTCATTAATTATTCTATATTGATCTTGAAATCATTTAACAATCCAGCTATATTTTCTTTGCAATACTTCCCTCCTTTTAGTTTGTTATGATTTGGGTTTATATTAAAATTAAAAGCAGATCTAAAATCTGATTTTTCTATGTTAGAGCTTTCAAAAAGAGCACCCCTTAAATCACAATTCGCAAAAACAGAATTTGTCAAAACTGTTTCTGTAAAATCTACATCTTGTAAATTACAATTTAAAAATTGTGTTGAAGGAATTTTTAATTGAAAAAAAGAAGAGAAATTTAATTGGCAATCCTTGAATAAAAATTGCAATAAGAAAGGATCGCATTCATTAAATTTTACACCTATCATTTTGCAATTTATAAAATGAACCTCTCTAAAGGCTGAAGACTTTATGAGGGCGTTGCTAAAATTACAATCGATAAACTCAGTTTCTACAAACTGAATATTTGAGGCATGTGTGTTTTCAAAATTACAATTGGTAAAGGTGCAATTATCATATTCACCCTTCTTAATTTTAGTTTTACTAAAATCAATTTTCACATATTCTTTACTATCAAAGTGGTTGTCCATACATAAATATTTTATACTCTGCGGCTAAGATCTTACATTGCTTTTAAACTCAGGTCTAAGTAAAAAACGGAATGAGTAAGGGCCCCGGAGTAAATAAAATCGACTCCACATGCTGCATATTTTTTGATGGTCTTTTCTGTAATACCACCAGAAGATTCTGTTAAACAACTACCTCCAATCAATTGTACCGCTTTTTTTGTGTCTTCAAAATTAAAGTTATCAATTAGAATTCTGTACACACCCTCATTAGAAAGAATTTCCTTGATTTCGTCAATGCTTCTTGCTTCTACAATTATTTTAATATCAATATTTTTCTCTGCTAGATAGTTTTTTGTTTTGGAAATTGCTTGTGAAATACCGCCAGCAAAATCAATATGATTGTCTTTAATCATTATCATGTCATAGAGGGCAAAACGGTGGTTGACACCCCCTCCTATTTTAACAGCCCATTTTTCTAATGCCCGAATGCCCGGGGTAGTTTTTCTTGTATCTAAAATTTTAGTTTTTGTTCCTTTTACTAAATCAACAAAATAAGCGGTTTTAGTGGCAATTGCTGACATTCTTTGCATCGCGTTTAAAACCAATCTTTCTGCCATTAAAATAGATTGAGAACTGCCTGAAACATGAAAAACAACATCACCAACAACCACATTATCTCCATCATTTATATGGGTTTCTACTTTTAAATTCGAATCCACATAATTAAACACTTTTTTAGCAAAAGAAACCCCAGCAATAATACCCTTTTCTTTTACCAATAGCTGTGCCTTCCCTAATGAG
>JAQWOW010000161.1 GCA_029245665.1 Polaribacter sp.
TAAATCTTGTTTTTCTGCCAGATTTACCAGTAATAAATTAGCATCCATTTTAATTCCTTTTAGCATATGATTTAAAATGGGTTTGCACCTGCTTTGGCAAGCAGGATAATAGTTTTTATGTTTTCTAATTGCTGAATTCGGAGATTTTCCCCACCAAAATTCTGCCATACAAATGGGTGTTAAATTATTTAAAAACGCATGGTTTAAAAGTTTTGGAGCAGAACATTCACCAGACCCAGCAGGAGGTTTTACTTTCGGGTTCTTAAAAATAGTTACTAAACTTACCTTTTCTTTTTCTTGATTTAAGAAAGCATATTTGCTAAAAAGTGTTTGTTGTAAGTAATTGGATTTTTCTTTTCGTTGTTTTTTTAGCCATCTAATTTTATCTTCATAAACAGCAACCACGGCTCTTTTTTTATGAATTTTGTCTTCATAATATTCCTGAAGTTCTTTATAGTAAAATTGATCGTTAAAACTCTCTTGGATTAATTTTTTTTTAAGAGAATCGTAATCAAAATCACCTAAAGTTGATTTACCAATTTTTTTTCTGGTCTTTCTTTCAACTTTTTGGACTTTCAATTTTCTTCTTTCTTGAGATAAATCGATTTCAACATTTTTTATTATTTTTTGCAACGATTTTTGTAACTTTAAATATGTTGGATCTCTTTTTAAAATAGTTAACTGCGCATTTATTTGGTTTATTTCTTCTTCTCCTTTTAAATAAAAGCTTCCATCAGTTCTCATATTGAAAACGGGTGGGACAAACTTTTTTGGCAAACTTTTATCTGCTAATTTTCCAGAAAATGCCGCTAGATATCCGATTTCATTTTGTTTATTTTTTACGATTAAAACCCCAAACATTTTCCCAATAGCAAGTTCTTTTGAATCAGAATTCAACCCAAAATTATGTTTAAAATCTGATTGATTTTCTAAGTATTCTTGTACTTCTTTTACAGCAATTTTTGCCAAAGGATGAGGCTCATAGTAAAATGGGAATGTAAATTTTTTTGGAAGCGGTATTTCAGAGATGTCTTCTTTAAAATTTTGAAAATAATTCAAGGGTTATAATTATGAGGTTAAATTGTAAAAGTAGCACGTTGCAATCGATCATTCATAGATTTCCCTAAACCATTATTAGGAAGTCTTTCTGCAATTATGATATCTAATTTTTGACGATCTAACTCATGTAAAGAGTCATATAACTTTGATGCAGCCTCTTGCATAGATCCATTATCAGATAAAATTATCTCTGTTAAAGAGCTGTTATTTAAAGACTCTTTGAAAACAAGAACACCTACTTTTTTTGTTGAATGTTTTTTAGCTTCAGAGGCAACATCATCTACTAAAAGAGTTTGAGTTGAAGGGGCATAATGTCTTGCCAACATTCCAGGAGCATCCGGACTTTCCTCTTTTTTGTTTTTGATAGAAACGCTACCAACAACAGCTTCAATATCTTCTAGGGCCAGCGCACCTAGTCTGAAGATAACAGGAGTCTCTTTTTCAAAACCAATAATGGTAGATTCAATTCCGTTAGAACATGCACCACCATCTAAGACCTGCAGAATGTCATTTTTAAAATAGCTCTCTACATGTTCAGGTTTTGTAGGGCTGATACTTCCAAAAGGATTTGCACTTGGAGCGGCCAAAGGGAAAGGCAATTGTTTTAATAGTGCTAACGTTACCGGATGATTTGGTACCCGAATAGCCACTGTGTCTTTACCAGCAGTAATCATATCAGGTATTTTCTCGTTCTTCTTTAACACCAATGTCATAGATCCTGGCCAAAAAGCATCCGCTAATAGTTTTGCCTTTTCCGGAATATGGGTTGTCATGGTTTGTAATGCTTTTGCAGAAGCAATATGAACAATCAGTGGGTTGAAAAAAGGTCTTTTTTTAGTCGAAAAAATTCGTTTAACAGCCTTTTCACTGTATATATTACCTGCCAAACCGTATACAGTTTCAGTGGGTATTGCAACCAATTCCTCATTTGTTAATAAATGAACTGCTTTTTGTATGTCTGTAGAAATAATGCTCATAATTCGGCTGTGAAATTACGCATAAAATTGAAGTTTTTAATGTGCTTCTAACCAATTTTTCCCCAAACCAATTTCTACATCTAAAGGGACAGCCATTTTAAAAGCATTTTCCATTTCGTATTTAATAATTGGTTTTATAATTTCTAATTCATCTTTATGTACATCAAAAACCAATTCATCGTGGACTTGCAATAGCATTTTTGATTTAAATTGTTCTTTTTCAAACCTATTGTAAATATGAATCATCGCTAATTTTATAATATCTGCTGCTGAACCTTGAATAGGTGCATTTACGGCATTTCTCTCAGCCCCACTTCGAACCACAGCATTTCTAGAATTGATGTCTTTTAAGTACCTACGTCTTTTTAATACGGTTTCTACATACCCATGTTCTCGGGCAAAATCTACTTGGGCAGACATGTATGCTTTCAATTTAGGGTAGGTTTCATAATAGGTGTCAATCAATTCTTTCGCTTCGCTTCTAGATAAATCGGTTTGGTTGCTCAACCCAAATGCCGAAACACCATAAACAATGCCGAAATTAACAGTTTTGGCATTGCTTCTTTGTTCACGAGTTACTTCATTTAAAGGAATATTAAACACTTTAGCGGCAGTAGAAGCGTGAATGTCTTCCCCCTTTTTAAAAGCATTTATCATATTTTCCTCTTCACTCAAAGCAGCGATTATTCGCAATTCAATTTGGCTATAATCGGCCGCTAATAAAACGTAATTTTCATTTCTTGGGATAAAAGCCTTCCGCACTTCTCTTCCGCGTTCTGTTCTGATGGGTATATTCTGTAGATTAGGATTGTTAGAACTTAAACGTCCAGTTGCAGCAACAGCTTGCATATATTGCGTATGAATTCTTCCAGTGTTTGGGTTCACTTCATTTGGCAAGGCATCTACATAGGTACTTTGTAATTTTTTATATTGGCGGTATTCTTGAATGTCTCTTATAATTTGATGGTCTTTTGCCAAGAAAGATAAGATGTCCTCCCCTGTTTTATATTGCCCAGTTTTTGTCTTTTTTGGTTTGGCCACCAATTGCATGTTTTCGAACAAAACAATTCCTAATTGTTTTGGAGAAGCAATATTAAATTCTTCTCCCGCTTGCTCGTAAATGCTCTTTTCTAATCGGATTATATCATCAGTCAATGCAACAGATAATTCTTTTAAGAAATTAGAATTTAGATTTATCCCTTCAATTTCCATAGCTGTCAAAACAGAAACCAGTGGCAATTCGATGTCACTAAAAAGCTTGGTAACATTTCCACTTTCTAATTCTTTGGTAAAATGTTCTTTTAATTGCCATGTAATATCTGCATCTTCAACAGCATATTCTGTCTGTTCTGCAATAGGAACTACTCTCATAGAAAGTTGGTTCTTCCCGTTTTTACCAATCAATTCTGTAATTGAAACAGGTTGATAATTTAAATAGGTCTCTGCTAGCATATCCATCGTATGACGCATGTCTGGATTGATCAAATAATGGGCAATCATGGTATCAAATAATTTCCCTTTTACAGGCATTTTGTAATTTGATAAAACTTTGATGTCGTATTTCAAATTATGACCAATTTTTTCAATTTTTGATTCAAAAAACGGTCTAAATTCTTCTAAAATGCTTGCTGTTTCTTCTTGGTTTTCAGGGAATGAGACATAATACCCTTTTCCAATTTCAAAAGAAAAAGCAATTCCAATCAATTCAACCTCTAAGGCTTTCAAACCCGTTGTTTCTGTATCAAAACAAACCGAATTTTGTTGCATTAATTTGTCAATTAATAGTTTCCTAGAGAGTGGAGAGTCTATATGTTGATAAAAATGACTCGTATTTTTTATGGTTTTAAATCCGGTTGCAACTTCGGCATCAGAAATACTTCCGGTTCCAGGAGTTGCAAACAAATCAAATTGTCCTTCCAGACTTGAAGCTGCCTTTTTAGGGGCAACGTTTGTTATTTCCTCTATAGATTTTTCTGGTGAATTTGTTTTCTCTGCATTTTCAATTGCAAAAGTTCTAGTGAAGTTGGTTAATAAATTCCGAAATTCTAATTCGTTAAAAAGTTCAGTAACTTTCTCAATATCTGGCCGATCTAATTCAAAATCTTTGGCATGAAAAGACACCGGAACATCTAACATGATGGTAGCTAATTGTTTTGAAAGTAACCCTAATTCTTTTGCACCCTCTACTTTCTCTTTCATTTTCCCTTTGAGCTCATGGGTGTTTGCTAACAAGTTTTCCATAGACCCATAAGTGGCTAAAAATTTCTTCGCAGTTTTTTCTCCAACGCCAGGTAACCCTGGAATATTATCTGCAGAATCGCCCATCATCCCTAAAAAGTCGATGACTTGTTCTGGTCTCTCTACGCCGAATTTTTCTTGTATTTCTGGCACTCCCCAAATATCATAACCACCCCCAAAACGAGGTTTGTACATTAAAATATTTTCTGAAACTAGTTGGGCGAAATCTTTATCTGGCGTTACCATAAAGGTTTTGTAACCTTCTTTTTCGGCTTGTTTAGAGAGGGTTCCAATAATATCATCTGCCTCAAAACCCTCTTTTACCATAATAGGTATGTGCATGGCTTTTAGAATTTCTTGAATGTAAGGCACCGCAATTTTAATCGCTTCTGGAGTTTCATCTCTGTTTGCTTTGTAGGCTTCAAAAAGTTCTACTCTATCAACGCTACCGCCTTTGTCAAAACAAACCGCTAAATGATCGGGTCTTTCACGTTTTATAACATCTAAAAGTGAGTTCATGAAACCCATAATAGCAGAAGTATCTAATCCTTTAGAATTAATTCTTGGGTTTTTTATAAATGCGTAATATCCTCGAAAAATTAATGCATAAGCATCTACTAAAAAAACTCTTTTCTGATTTGACATAAATACTAATTTCTAATAAAATAAATGAGCGAAACAAAAAATAAATTAAATGTTTCAGATAGACGAGAAAGGTACAAAACTTTAACAGAGTGTTAAAATTCATTCGTGTTTTAACACCTATATTTGTCGATATATAAACTTATCTTATGTCACGCTGGGTAATTCCTATCATTGTTTTAACGGTTGTAATAATTGCTTTAGAAATTTATACGTTTCAAGCTTTTAAGACGATTTCTAAAAGTAAATTCATGCGATTTACTTTTTTAACTCTAAGTATTGCTGTTTATGTTTATTTTTTTCTCACAGTTTTTACATACAACAGAAGTGATGGGCAAACACCCCAATTTCAAATGGCAATGGGTTTGTTACTTACGTTTTCGATACCCAAGTTGGTCATTATTTTAGCGTTATTTGGAGAGGATATTTACCGATGGATTTTTAAAGTAATTTCTGCTATTTCTAATGAAGAAACAAAACCTTTACCGAGCAGAAGAAAATTTATTTCACAGTTAGCTATTGGCCTAGCCGCAATTCCGTTTGCATCTTTTATCTACGGAATTCTCCAAGGAAAGTACAATTATAAAGTACTAAAGTATCGTTTAACTTTTAGAGACCTGCCTGAAGCATTTGACGGATTTACAATTACGCAGATTTCTGATATTCATTCTGGAAGCTTTACCAATAAAAAGAAAATTCAATATGGGGTTGATTTAATCAATCAGCAAAAATCTGATGTCATTCTTTTTACAGGAGATATTGTAAACAACAAAGCAGATGAAATGAATGATTGGTTAGATGTTTTTGATAAACTAGAAGCAAAAGATGGAAAGTTTTCAATTCTTGGAAATCATGATTACGGTGATTATATGGAGTGGAAAAACCCAGAAGATAAAATTAAAAATTTTCAAGAGGTAAAAGAGGTACATCAAAAAATAGGTTTTGATTTATTATTAGACGAGCATCGTTATTTAGAAAAAAAGGGACAAAAAATTGCACTTTTAGGGGTGGAAAATTGGGGAAAAGGATTCAATCAGGCAGGAGATTTAAAGAAAGCATCAAAAGAAGTTCATAAAGAAGACTTTAAAATTTTAATGTCTCACGATCCAAGTCACTGGGAATACAAAGTGAAAAAAGATGATTTTAACTATCAACTTACACTTAGCGGACATACACATGGTTTGCAAATGGGAATAGAAATCCCTGGTTGGTTCAGATGGAGTCCTTCTAAATATGTCTACAAACAATGGGCAGGATTGTATGAAGAATTTGGAAGGTATATTAATGTAAATCGTGGTTTTGGTTACCATGCCTTTCCCGGTAGGGTAGGTATTTGGCCTGAAATAACGGTCATAGAATTGAAAAAAGCCTCATAATCAGTTCATTTAAATACTTTTATATATATTTGTTTAAAAAAAGAAGCTATTTATTAGAACTTGTCCCCTTAAAAACTGTTTGTTATGGCAAAATTTGGAGAATTAATTAGTGTTGTAAAACCTGTTTTAATAGATTTTTATTCAGATTGGAATGATGTTGAAAATGCTGAAGATACCCTAAGAGATGTTGCGGCAGCTTTGGGTGATAAGGCTAAAGTTATAAAAATTGATATTAAAAAGAATGAAACTCTTGCTGAAGCCCTCCGTGTAAAAGGAAACCCTACATTTATGATCTATAAAAATGGCGAAATGAAATGGCGTCAAACAGGGGTTCAAGATGCAAATACTTTAATTGGTTTGGTGCAACAGTACGTTTAGTTTTAGAAGCTATTTCTTGCTCTCATTACCCGCTTTTACATCTCTTTACAAAGAGCTTTAACATGCCATTCAATCAGTGCTAGCCTTTTTGACAACCCTATTGTTACTTCATCTTTGAGAAAGTAAATCCTTTTTCAGTAAATATTTTCAATACTATTGGAAGCGCATATTGCATTCTTTCAGCAGCTTTTACACTGTCGTGAAAAACAATAATACTTCCTTTTCTTGTGTTCTTTAAAACATTTTGCAAACATTTTTCCTTAGTGATTGAAGTATCAAAATCTCCAGATAATACATCCCACATAATAATTTTGTACTCTTTTTTGAAAAGCATTCTTGCTTGAGAACTCATGATTTTGCCGTAAGGAGGTCTAAATAATTTAGGATTTACAGTGTTTTTCATTGTTCTCGAAATGACATTTTCACAATCCAAAACACTGTTTATATATTCATGATCATTTGTTCTCCAGCCATTGAAATGATTTTGTGTGTGGTTTCCGATAGCGTGGCCATCAGAAATAATGTTTTGAAAGATTTCAGGTTGTTTTGTAATATTTTTTCCAATACAAAAAAAAGTAGCTTTTGCCTTATACTTCTTTAATTCAGATAAAACAAATTCTGTGATTTCAGGAGTTGGGCCATCATCAAAAGTAAGGAAAACCTCTTTTTTATTGAAAGAAAAACGCCAAGTGTATTTTGAGAAAATTCTCATTATAAGCCTTGGCGTTTTTGCAAAATATGTTTTCATTTAACTTATTCTTCCTCCGGAATTAGATGGTTAAATAGCTTTACAATAGTGATAAACTCATCCTGTAAAGCGTCTAAATATTCTTTGTCAACATCTCCTTCTTCAGCTTGACTAATAATATTTCTGTACATATACAAAGCAGTATCTATTTCATCAAAAATAAGTGAGGTGTCGTTAAGAGAAAAGGTGCTTAGCCAAAGTAATTTTTCCTTAAACAATGCAATAAGTGTCTTAGAAGTCTCTCTTGCTTTTTTAGAGTCTTTCAATCTGTAATACGCTTCAGGATAGCCTAAAGACAAGCTGTAATGATCAAAATCTCTAATAGGCATTTTTTCTAATGACAAATCTAAAATTTCTAATGCCTTTGCAGTGTCCCCTTTTTTACTAAAAGCTTCAGACAAACGCAATAAGCTATTTCGCATAGAAATAGAATTTCTTTTGGTTTGTTCATCTAAATAAATTTTTCCATCATTAATATTTTTCCAATCCAATTTTTGAATATTTGTGTACATTTTATCTGGATCAATTCTTCCCATATCAAACAGACTTTTTCCTTCAATAGGTGTTTTAATAGGAACTAATTTATAGGCCAAACCATCTAACTGTAAATAGTCTTTTAACCAGATATATTCTTCATCTGCATTTGCCCCTCCAGTGAAGTAAATTGGTCTTTCCCAATCATTATTAGCAAGAATATCTAGCATTAGAATTCTATTTTTAAATAGTGCTCTATCATCAATTGTAATGTCTATATAGGGTACAATTTTATCTGCATCTTTCAGGGCTACAATTCCGTTTTCTAAGACCTTTTCCTTGTTAACAGGAATTCGAATTCTATTGGTTGGATAAAATTTTTCTTTTGTGTTACTTTCCGTTTCAACGTAGGTGGCATCACTATCGGAAGCAATCCAACGCATGAGGTTTTTAATTGTCATTACAGAATCTTTAAAACGAGGATGTTCTAGAGAATAAGCAACGTCTAAAGTACCGTATTTGTATTGGTCATGTTTTAATTGAGATGGAACAGGAGCTGCCTCATACGTGGCACGTTTCATTTGATCTATATACCAATCTGTTGCAAAAAGTGAGGTGTTTACCAATTTAATATCTGTTCTGATATTTTCTACTTCTTGGAGGTACCAAAGAGGAAATGTATCATTATCTCCAATGGTAAACATAATTGCATTTTTATCGCAACTTTCTAAATATGCTTGTGCATTTAAATGGGTAGTATATCGGTTAGAACGATCATGATCATCCCAATTTTGAGAGGCCATTAGTGTTGGCACAGCCAAAAAAGAAACTACAGAAACTACAATGGCTACCGCTTTTTTATTTGCAAAATGCTTTAGGTATTCATAAAGAGCAAGCACTCCGAAGCCGATCCAAATTGCAAAAATATAGAAACTACCCACTACAGCGTAATCTCTTTCTCTTGGTTCAAAAGGTTTGGGGTTTGTGTAAAAAATAATAGCAAAACCAGTAAATGCAAAGAATAAAAAGAGTGTAAAGAAGTTTTGTTTGTCCCACTTTATTTGATAAAGTAATCCAATAACTCCTAAAATTAGTGGTAAAAAGTAGTATTTATTTCGTCCTTTATTTTCTAAAATTTGAGAGGGAAGCTTTTTTTGAGACCCCAGTCTTACTTCGTCAATAGCAGTAATTCCGCTCATCCAATTTCCATTAAAAACATCTAAATTTCCTTGAACATCATTTTGACGCCCTACAAAGTTCCACATAAAATAACGACCATACATGTAGCCAAACTGAAAACTCATCATAAATTTTATGTTTTCACTAAATGTAGGTCTTCGAGTACTGTTTTGAGGAATCCCAGCAATAGATTTATACATTTTTTCTGAAGCAGGATTTACCATTCTCGGGATAAAACCTTTGTGTTTATCAGACCAATTTGGTACTACATCTTTGTAGTTATTTACAATTTCGTATTTACCATTTCTTTTTTCATACTTAGGCTTGTCATCCTTGTAGGGATCTTTTGCATTTTGTTCTCTTTCAAAAGAATTAGAGTAATAGGTGTCATAAAAAACATTCGCATCACCATATTGCTCACGTTCATAGTAAGCGAGTAATTCACGAGCACTTGATGGGTTGTTTTCATTAATTGTTGTGTTTGCATTCGCTCTAATTGGAAGCATCATCCAAGACGAGAAGCCAATCATAATAAATAATACAGATAGAAGTAATGTATTTGAGTGTACTTTATTTTTCTTTCTGGTAAAATTTAATCCGAAATAGAATAGCGCAACCAAAATAATTGCAGCAATAATACTTCCAGAATTGTAAGGCATTCCAACAGAATTGATAAAAAACAATTCTGATGCACTAAAGAATTTTAACGTGAAAGGAAATAAAAATTTAAAGACAAACATCAAAACTACAACAGAAATTAAGGTAGCTATTGCAGTAGTTTTCAAATTAATTTTTTGATAGGTTTTAAAGAAGTACAATAGCACAATTGCTGGAATTACCAGTAGAGAAAGAATGTGAACACCAAAAGACAAACCGACCACAAAACTAATTAATATCAACCATTTATTACCTCTTTGGGTATGTATTTCACTTTCCCACTTTAATCCTAGCCAGAATAGCAATGCCATTAAAAAGGAAGACATGGCATAGACCTCACCCTCAACAGCACTAAACCAAAAACTATCAGAAAAAGTATACGCTAAAGAACCTACGATACTGCTCCCTAAAATAGCAATGTATTTTCCTTCTGTTATTTTGCTGGACTTTAACGCTAGTTTTTCAGACAAATTAGTAAGGGTCCAAAACATACATAAAATGGTAAACGCACTTGCTAGTGCAGACATGAAATTAACCATTTTGGCTATTTCATTTAGGTTTGAGGTAAACATTGCAAAAAAAGCTCCTAACATTTGAAATAAAGGAGCTCCTGGAGGATGCCCAACTTCTAATTTTACAGAGGTAGAAATATATTCTCCACAATCCCAGGCGCTTACTGTTGGTTCTAGCGTTAAAGAATATGTAATTAAAGCAATGGCAAATGTAACCCACCCTAAGATGATATTCCATTTTTTAAAATTTTCTGAACTCATAGGTTGTCTGATATATATCAGCGAATTTAGTAATAAATATGAATATAAATAGTTGTAAGTTTCTTTTATAAACAGTAGAATGCTCATAAAAGTTTGTTAAAAACAAAATTTCGTACAAAATGTTTGTGAAATTAAAACTTTGGGTTAAATTTGCACCCGCACAAAAGCATTGGCCTATGGTGTAATTGGTAACACACCGGTTTTTGGTACCGACATTCAAGGTTCGAGTCCTTGTAGGCCAACAAAAAGACCTTAATAAATTTAATTTATTAGGGTCTTATTTTTCTAATAGTTTTTGATTAGATTATTTCATTAAAAAATCTTTCAAGTCTTGATAGCTAGCTGCTTTTATTGAAACTTTTTTCTTATTGATTATTTTCTGAATTTGCTGTGGTATTTCAACTTTAACAGGCAGTGTTGCTTCAACAACATCTAAAAATTTCACTGGATGTGCAGTTTCAAGAAAAACACCAAATTCGTTTTCTTTTAATCCATATTTTTTTAAACCTAAATAACCAATTGCTCCATGGGGCTCTGCAACATATCCAGATTTTGTATAAATTTCTTTCATTATAGCTTTAGTTTTATCATCCTTAAAACTGTATGAAGAAAAGGTGTTTTTAAGAGCTTCTATGTCGTTATTAAATAATTCTTGTATCCTAATAAAGTTACTTGGGTTTCCAACATCCATAGCATTAGAAATTGTTGCTTTTGAAGGTTTAGGGTTGTAAACACCCTCTTTTAAATAATTAGGAACTGTATCATTTACATTCGTAGAGGCCACAAAATGTTTGATTGGTAGGCCCAATTTTTGAGCCATAACCCCTGCACAAATATTTCCGAAATTTCCGCTAGGAACTGAAAATATGAGATCTTTATGTTTTTTATGTAATTCTTTATAGGCAAAGAAAAAGTAAAACATTTGTGGTAACCAGCGTGCAACATTTATAGAATTTGCAGAGGTTAGTGCTTTTTTAATTTCTTGATCTAAAAAAGCAGTTTTTACCATTTCTTGACAGTCATCAAAAACTCCATCTACCTCTAAGGCTGTAATATTTTGACCTAAAGTAGTTAATTGTTTTTCTTGGATATCACTTACTTTTCCTGAAGGGTATAAAATAACAACTTTAACACCTTTTGCACCTAAAAAACCATTGGCAACAGCACCACCTGTGTCTCCAGAAGTAGCTACCAGAACTGTAACTTCATCGTCATTGTCTTTATTAAAGTACTCTAAACATTGAGACATAAATTTTGCCCCAACATCTTTAAATGCCATTGTTGGTCCGTGAAACAATTCTAAAGAAGCTATGTTGTCATCGACCTTAACTAGAGGAAAATCAAATGAAACCGTTTTTGCAACAATTTCTTTTAGTTTTTTAGTAGGAATCTCATCACCGACAAACTGTTTAATTACTTCGTAGGCAATTTCATGATTTGTAAAATCAGAAATATTATTAATAAAGTCTTCAGACAGTTTAGTGATTTTATCTGGGAAATAAATTCCTCTGTCTTTTGCTAAACCTTGAATAACAGCGTTTTTAAAACTTGTTTTTGGTGATGTATGATGTAAACTGTAATAGTTCATTTATTGTTTGTTAGTAATTTCGATAGAAACGAATATCTTTTTATTCAGTGAGATTTCTCTAGTTACGCTTCCTTCGTAATGATGGTTAATTTATTATTTTTATTCCTTCTTGATTTACTTTTGAAATAAACATTTCAAAATCAATTTCGGTATTTTTATAACTTTCTTGGACGCTATTATACACCTTTTGTGCAACTTCATCGCCTTTACATAGGGCAAAAATTGTTGGTCCAGAACCACTAATTCCCGCACCTAAGGCTCCTGCCGCAATCGCACTGCTTTTTACTTCATCAAAAAACGGAATTAATTTTTTGCGAGCAGGCTCTGCAACAACGTCTATTAATGAATTACTTATTAAATTGTAATTATCGGTATATAAACCGCTAATTAAACCTCCAACATTTGCCCATTGAGTCACTGCGTCTTTTAATGAGATTTTCTCTGGCAAAACTGCTCTAGCATCTTTTGTTTTTATCGCTATTTGTGGATGAATGGCAACAACTCTCAATGCAGTTGGAACCGGTAATTTTATAATTTCTAAAGGATCATAACTTCTTACCAAAACAAAACCTCCGTATATAGCGGCAGCAACATTATCTGCAATTGGGGTTCCACAAGCAACTTTTTCCCCAAACATTGCAAATTTTGTGAGTTCTAGTTTAGGAAAAATATTTCCTAATAATTGATTTGCACCAAAAGCAGCACCCGCAGCACTTGCAGCACTGCTTCCTAACCCACTTCCTGGTGAGAAGCCTTTATGAATTGTGAGCTCAATTCCAAAATCAGCGTTTACTTCACTTAACATTTTTTTCACAACGGTACTTGCTGCATTTTCGTCAACATTATAGGTTAAATCTGCACCAGTAATGTTGGTTATCTTAACTCCTTTTTTAGCTGTTTTTGTAAATGTCATCTCATCTCCAATAGCATCCACAGCAAAACCCAACGAATCAAATCCACAAGAAACATTAGCAACAGTCGCAGGGGCAAATATTTTTAAATAATCCATGTTTTTATTGATTTGAAATTCTAATTACATCTGCAAAGATACCAGAAGCAGTAACATCTGCACCTGCACCGGCCCCTTTTATTAATAATGGATTTTCAGGATATCTATCCGTAAAAAATAAAACAATGTTATCACTTCCCTCTAAATTATAAAAAGGATGATCTACAGCAATATGTTGCAGACCAACATTTGCTTTTCCATCAATAAATTCTGCAACATATTTTAAACGACAGTTTTTATCATTTGCTTCTTTAAAAATTTGCTGAAAATGAGCTTCATTTTTTGTTAGTGAATTATAAAAATCTTGATTGTTTGTAGTTTTTAAACTTTCGTCTGGTAAAAAAGCATTATTAGAGATGTCTTCTAATTCTAATTGATACCCACTTTCTCTTGCTAAAATTAAAATTTTTCTAGCAACATCAACTCCGCTTAAATCAATTTTTGGATCAGGTTCTGTAAAACCTTCTTTTTGTGCTTGAGCAACCACATCATGAAATGTTGAGGTCTCATTAAAATTATTAAAAACAAAGTTTAAACTTCCAGATAAAACAGCCTGAATTTTATGAACTCTATCTCCAGAATTAATTAAGTTTTTAAGTGTATCTATAATTGGTAAACCCGCGCCAACATTCGTCTCAAACAAGAAAGCTGCATTGTATTTTTTAGAAACACGTTTTAACGTTTTGTAATTGTCAAAACTAGATGCACACGCAATTTTGTTACAAGTTACCACCGAAATACTTTCACGCAAATACTTTTCATACACTTCAGAAACTTGCTGATTTGCGGTATTATCTATAAAAACACTATTTCTGTGATTGCTTTCTTTTACTTTTTTATAAAAGCTATCTAAGGTCGCTGGCTCTCCGTTTTCTAAGTTTTCTTTCCAGCTACCTAAGTTAATGCCGCTATTATCAAAAAACATTTTTCTAGAATTAGCAATTCCGATTATTCTAATATTTAATTTTAAGTTGTCTTTTAAAAATTTCTTTTGTTGTTGCAATTGGGCTAATAATCGTTCTCCAACATTACCTACACCCGTTATAAATAAGTTTAGTTGTTTCGTTTTTTCTTCAAAAAACTGCTCATGTAAAGTATTTAAAGCTTTTTTTGCATCATATTTGTTGATCACAGCAGAGATGTTTTTTTCTGATGAACCTTGCGCAATTGCTCGAACATTTACATTGTTCCTTCCTAAGGCACTAAACATTTGTCCGCTTAAACCTTGGTAGTTTTTCATACTTTCGCCAACAACAGCAATTATTGCCAAATCATTTTCTATTATAATTGGCTTTATTTTTTTTCTTTCTATTTCTACATTAAAAGTTTCGTCTAAAAGATCTTTTGCTTTTGAAGCATCATTTTCATACACCCCAACACAAATTGAATGTTCTGATGAAGCTTGTGTTATAAAAACAACATTTATTTTTTGTTGAGAAAGTGTTTCAAACAACCGTTTAGAAAAACCAGGAATTCCAATCATTCCACCACCCTCTAAGGTAATTAAGCTAATGTCTTCGATATGTGAAATTCCTTTAACTTCATTGCTGTTTTTTGGGTCTTTACAAATTAAGGTTCCAGAACTTTTTGGATCAAAAGTGTTTTTAATTCGAATCGGAATTTCTTTACGTAAAGCTGGTTGGATTGTTGGCGGGTATAAAACTTTTGCCCCAAAATGCGACAGTTCCATAGCCTCTTCATAAGAGATTTCTGAAATTGGAAATGCTTGTTTTACAACTCTTGGGTTTGCAGTAAACATACCGCTAACGTCTGTCCATATTTGTAATTCATCAGCATTTAAAGCAGCGGCATAAATGGAGGCAGAAAAATCTGATCCACCTCTTCCTAGTGTCGTTGTCTCTCCTTCAATATTTGATGAAATAAAGCCGCCCAAAACAGTAACTTGATGCTCATTTTCTTCAAAAAAGGATGTAATATTAGTATTGGTAATTTTAAAATTTACTTGGGCATGTAAGAAGTCATTATTCGTAATTACTAATTGACTACTTTTTTTGTGAGTGGCATCAAACAGCTCCTTGGCAGCATTTGCAATGATGTATGAAGAGAGTTTTTCTCCAAAGCTAGAAACTTTTGCAAGTGTTTTGTCGGACAATTCTTGTAGTAAAAAAACACCTTCATAGATCGATAATAACCGATTAAATAGAGCAGTAACTTCTTTGCTTACCTCTTTATTTTTTGTAGAAATTAAATCATCAATAACCTGATAATGTAATTCCTTAATCGTTTCTAAAATTTCAATAGCGCCTGTAATATCCTTTAAAGCTTCATTCGCTCCAGCTAACAAATTGTCTGTAGTTTTTCCGAATGCAGAGACAACCACTGCCACTTTGCTGCTTTTTGATGTGTTAAAGACGATGTCTAAAACTTTTTTTATGTTTTCTGAGTTGGCTACAGACGAGCCTCCAAATTTTAATACTTTCATCTTTTATGATAGATAGATTGTGTAATTATTTTTATAATTGTTTTTTTTGTTTTTGCAAAACAATAAATAACCTAAGCGATATAAATATAGAATAACCCCTAAAGGGTTGTAGTTGTGCGAATATAAGCGTGCGTAGAAACACAAAATAAGGCCGTAGTTTTAGAAGCGTTTATATTTATATTATAATAATTCACAGTACAAAAATAGAGGTATTATTTATTTTGATTGGTTTTAGTGGATATTTTTTTAGATTTCTCTTGAATTAATGTGATTTTCGCAAAAAAAACAATGCCAAAATCAAAAATTATTATTGTTTAAGTTTATTTTTTATTTTTTCTTTAATTATAATGGCAATAGGTTTGTTTTGTATTTTACTCTCTAACCATGATAAAATATCTAAGTATAAGAAAGCTCTTTTTTCATAAGGATGCTCTTCGTACTTTTTTAATTTAGTATGAATTTTCTTGAATTCATTTTTTATTTCATGCGGAAAAACATCACTTAAATCTCGAATAGAAGTTAGAAAAACTTTTTGTACTTCTTGTAGGTTTTCCATTTTGAGTAAAAACTTATAAGTGTCTACAAACTGTCTTTCTAAATCATAATCTAAACCACATTCATAATGTGCAATCAAATTTAAAACCCTTGCAAAGCACTGTAAATCTTCTGCGGAACCTAAATTTTTAGACTTTATGATTTTTTGTAAATATGCTATACAAAGTTCATTTTTACCCATTCCAAAATACAAACAAGCAATCTTATAATATAGCATAACTATGTAATGATTGTCGAGTCTGTTTCCGTAATTTTCAATTTTGTTGTTAATAATTTCAACTAAATATTCACCCTCAGAAAAAGTGGCTTCTAAGAAGTGTAGGTGCAACTTATTGGCGTATAAATATTCAAATATTAAAAGTTCTGTGTTTGTGTTTATCGGAATGATTTTTTGCTCAACTTCTTCTTCAAAAGAAGCCAATTCTTTTTTGAAAGTAGCTCTTTTTTGCACAAAAAAGGAAGCCTCTAATAAGTAGTTTTTGCCTTTTAAGTAAAAAACAGGATGTAAGGAAATATATTTTTTATCTTCCTTAAATAAATCTACCCATTTTCTAGCATATTTATAGCTATGTAAAAAATCTTGACATAGAAAACTAAACCATAAATGAGATTTGTATAGCCATAATTTCTCTCTAAAACCAAAGGTTTCAAAATCATATTTTGGAAGTTTACTATAAAAATAGTTCTTTATAAACTCTAATTCTTTATTGTTTTTTACATATCCATTTTGCAATAAATAACTGTATAGTTGTAACGATAAATTAGACAATTTACTTGCAATTACATTTTGCTGACTTAACGTTTTCGCTTGAATTGAAAGCAGGTCTGCTCTATTACTTAAACTTCTGGTAATGTATTGTGTTTCAATTACTTTCTCCAGTTCTACAATTTCGTAAGCAATGTTTTTTTCTTCATTTTCTAAAGCTAAATTTTTAGCTTTATCCAATAGCTTTAAACTTTGCTTATACAGTCCTTTTTGATATAACACAGTTGCAAAATCTAATTGCTCTCTAATTTGAATTCTAATATTTTTATGAGCAGGATTCAAACGCAGACTGATTAATATCTGCTTGTATAAATGAGCTTTTAAATTAGAAAGTTGTTGCTTCGTAACAATACCACTATTGATAATTACTTTTTCATCATATACTTTTAATTTTTCTAAAAATTTAAAAAGCGAAAAAAACTTTGCATCTACATTACCCTCTAATCTACCAACATAAAGGTTAAACTGTCTTTTTTCAGATTTTGTTAAAGATTTAATTAGGACAAAAAGAGCATCATTTTGATGATTGGCTAATGTAACAATTTTACTCATAAATTACTGATAATTAAATAGTTGTATTTTCAATAATTGCATTAGAAATCGTACAAGTTAGTATGTGAAAATATCTATTGAGATTGCAATATATACATTTGATTAAATATAAAGATAATCTTTACAAAGTTATGCAGGATAATAAGGTACACATTTTTGATACAACACTAAGAGACGGGG
>JAQWOW010000170.1 GCA_029245665.1 Polaribacter sp.
AAAGAGAAGACTTTAACAAACTAACCGATACGTTTTCTGGTGGATGGAGAATGCGAATCGAATTGGCAAAACTACTTTTACAGAATAATGATATTTTATTATTAGATGAACCAACAAACCACCTTGATATCGAATCTATTATTTGGTTAGAAAATTTCTTGAAGGGATATTCTGGTGCTATCGTACTGGTTTCTCATGATAAAATGTTTTTAGATAACGTTACTAATAGAACCATAGAAATATCATTGGGTCAAATTTATGATTATAAAAAACCATACTCACAGTTCCTATTATTAAGAGCAGAGATTAAAGAAAAGCAATTACAAGCTCAGAAAAATCAAGAAAAAGAAATTAAGCAAAAACAGCATCTCATTAATAAGTTCAAAGCAAAGGCTAGTAAAGCATCTATGGCACAATCTTTAATGAAGCAGCTAGACAAAGTTGAGTTAATTGAAGTTGATCAAGATGACAACCAAGCAATGAATGTTCGTTTTGCAATCTCCAAAGAACCGGGTAAAATAATTGTTGAAGCAGAAAAATTAAGCAAGAGTTATGGTGATAAGCATGTTTTAGAAAATGTAGATTTATTAATTGAAAGGAATAGTAAGATTGCTTTTGTGGGTCAGAACGGACAAGGAAAATCTACGTTGGCAAAAATGATGGTTGGTGAAATCCCTTTTTCAGGTCATTTAAAACTCGGTCATAATGTAGAAGTTGGATATTTTGCACAAAATCAGTCCGAACATTTACCGCCAGAAAAAACGGTTTTAGAAATCATGGAAGATGCTGCAACTGATGGAAATAGAATGCGTGTGAGAGATATGTTAGGTTCTTTCTTATTTGGTGGAGATGCAGTTGATAAAAAAGCAAAAGTACTTTCTGGAGGTGAAAGAAATAGGTTGGCATTGTGTAAATTATTATTGTCACCTTTTAACGTACTAATAATGGATGAGCCCACAAACCATCTAGACATAACTTCAAAAAATGTTTTAAAAGAAGCGTTAAAAAGTTTTCATGGAACGTTAATTTTAGTATCACACGATAGAGACTTTTTACAAGGTTTAACATCAACTGTCTATGGTTTTAAAGACAAAGTAATTAAAGAATATTTAGGAGATATAGATTATTTTTTAGAACAACACAAAATTGAGAACCTTAGAGAAGCAGAAAAAAGAACAGTAGTAAAAACAGATCAGACTTCGGATAAAAAAGAAGGGCATCTAATGACTAGAGAACGAGAAAAAGAGTTGAAAAAACTAAAGAATAAAAGCTCTAAGATAGAGGCTCAAATTGCGAATATAGAAACTCAAATAGCAAAGATAGATATAGAGTTAGCGAAGAATTATGAGGAGGTTTCTGCAAGGCCAAATTTCTTTGAAAAATACAAATCAGACAAAGCAACACTAGACAACCTAATGGAAGAATGGGAAAAGATAGAAGCTGAAGTTTCTAATTTTAATTAAGTTTTTTTTGTGTGTGTAAAGAAAAATAGTAAAAATTATAATTTTCTCTTTTTTAATTTTTAAAGTAATAATGAATATTTTTAATAACTTGAGATGGTATTTGCTTTAGAACTTCTCAAACGGATAGATAATTAAATCATCGATTCCTTATATAAATAGGAACGACAAATAATGAACTTTAACACAATCATAAAAACTAAAAACCAGCAAATTTTTCTTCCAATCTTGAAAGAAAAAAAAATTGAGCTCTTTATAAAAAGGGAAGATTTAATTCATCCTTTTGTTTCTGGAAATAAATTTAGAAAATTAAAATACAATTTACAAGAAGCTAAAAAACTAAAAAAAAATGCACTACTTACTTTTGGAGGCGCATTTTCTAATCATATTTTAGCAACAGCTGTTGCGGGTAAATTAGCTGGTTTTAAAACTTTTGGAATTATCAGAGGAGATGAGTTGGGTAAAAACCTTGAGGAAACCTTAAAAGAAAATGCAACCTTGAGAGAAGCCCATAAAAATGGGATGAAGTTTCAGTTTGTTTCTAGAGAACAATACAGGCAAAAATCATCATTTGGCTTTGTTGAAAAGATGAAAAATAAATGGGGTGATTTTTATCTAATTCCAGAGGGAGGTACTAATTATTTAGCCGTTAAAGGTTGTGAAGAAATTTTAACAAAAGAAGATCAACAATTCAATTATATTTGTGCAGCTGTGGGAACAGGAGGAACAATTTCTGGATTGATAAAATCCCTTAAGAAGGATCAGAAAGTTATCGGTTTTCCAGCATTAAAAGGGAATTTTTTATCGGAAGAAATTAAAAAATATACAATTAAGAATGACAATTGGAGTTTAATAAAAGACTACCATTTTGGTGGTTATGCAAAATTTAATGACCATTTAGTTGATTTTATTAATACTTTTAAAGAAGAAACAAGTATTTTGTTAGACCCTATTTACACTGGTAAAATGTTGTTTGGTATTTTAGATCTAATTAGAAAAGAACATTTTAGCGAAGGCACAAAAATTTTAGCAATTCATACAGGAGGAATTCAAGGAATAGAAGGGGTTAATCAAAAATTAAAAAAACTAAATCAGGAAATAATTAAGGTTTTATGAGGTTAAAGGTTGTATTGTATTGTGTTCTCTTTTTGGTTGCTGTTAGCTGTGGTTCACGTAAAAAGTTTAGTTATAATAAGAAGCACCCAAGTATTGTTTCAAATGAATTAAAACCCAAAAAATTACCCTCTGTAAATCAAAAAGAATTTACAAAAAGGTTGTTAAAGAAAAACCCTAAATTAAATGCCCATACAATAGCATATATAAGAAAATATGCGCCAATTGCAGTAAAAGAAATGCATGAAAGTAAAATTCCCGCAAGTATAACGTTGGCACAAGGGATTTTAGAGTCTGGGAGGGGAAGAAGCGAACTTGCACTTAAATCTAACAATCATTTTGGTATAAAATGTCATACACAATGGAAAGGGGCTCGAGTATATCATGATGATGATGAAAAAGGAGAGTGTTTTAGAAAATACCAATATGTGCAGACTTCTTACGAAGATCACTCTGCATTTTTATCGAAAAGAAAAAGATATTCTTTTTTATTTAAATACGGTTTAAAGGACTATAAGAGATGGGCGAAAGGATTAAAGAAGGCAGGATATGCAACCGATAAAAAATACCCCAACAAGCTAATTAAAATTATCGAAAACTATAAATTATATGAATTTGATAAAATAAAAAGAAAAGATTTTAAAATTAAAAAGAATACAAAAAAAGAGATAAAGCCAAAGAATACAATTGAAAATTATTACAAGGTGAAAAAAGGGGATACATTGTATTCTATTGCGAAAAAGTTTAACACAACGATAGCTTTAATTAAAGAATTAAATGGCTTAAAAAGCAATACAATTGCTATAGGGCAACATTTGCTAACAAACTAAAAGCGCTCAAATTGAGTTATTTTTTACTAAAAGTGCAACCACCTTTTCTACACCAAAATTATCATTACTTTCTGTGGTATAATTTGCAATTTTAAGAATGTCTTCGTGGGCATTTTTCATTGCAAAGCTAAAATCGGCTTCTTTTAGCATTTCTATGTCATTGTGATAATCTCCAAAAACAAGTGTTTCTTCTTTGGTAATATT
>JAQWOW010000006.1 GCA_029245665.1 Polaribacter sp.
TTCAATGTAATTTGAAAGTAATTCCAATAGATAATTATACACACAATACGATGTATAGCCTACCGATAAAACCATCTCCCAATTTACCAAATGATAAAAGTATAAATCTTTATCCGAGTTTGTGTTTTTTTGAGGGAACCAACGTATCTGCTGGGCGCGGAACACAGTTGCAATTTCAAATATATGGCTCTCCTTTTTTAAAAAATACCAATTTTGAATTCACACCCCAATCTAATGATGCTGAAAAAAATCCAAAAAATAAAAATCAAAAATGTTTTGGTGAAGATTTGAGAACCAAAAAAATGTTAAATCAATTAGATTTGTCTTATCTGATAAAAGCTTATAAGAACAATTCCTCTAAAGTTTTTTTTAATAGTTTTTTTACAACCCTAGCGGGAACAAAAAAGCTACAACAACAAATAGAACAGGGTTTGTCTGTAAATGAAATTAAAAATTCATGGAAAGAAGACCTTCATAAGTTTAGAATCGTCAGAGAAAAATACCTGCTCTACAAGTAAAAAGAGTACTTGTTTTCTTTAGAATAAATTAAATATTCTCTATTTCTGTGGGCTTTTTATAACCTTGAAAAGGTTGTTTTAACAACTCTTTTAAAGATGAATTTATTTCTTCATCGGGGAAAGTATCTACCCCATATACAATTTTTTCGCGATCCATTTCTTTGTAAGTTCCAAGAATTCTATCCCAGATAGAAAAAATATTTCCATAGTTAGAATCTGTATAAGGAAGTTTATAATGATGATGAATTTTATGCATATCTGGAGAGACGATAAAGTAACTCAATATTCTATCTACCTTTGGTGATATTTTAATATTTGCGTGGGTAAATTGTGTGAATATTAATGACATTGATTGATATAGCATGACGATCGCAATAGGTGTTCCAACAATAAAAACACCCAAAAGGGTGAAGGAAAAACGGACAATGCTTTCTAGAGGATGATGTCTGTTGGCAGTTGTGGTATCTACTTTATGATCTGAGTGATGAACCAAATGCACCATCCATAAAGGTTTTATTTTATGTTCAGTATAATGAGCTAAATACGCACCAAAAAAATCTAAAAATAAAACACCTAAAATTACATACAACCAAAGAGACATTTTTGGAAGCCAGTTAATTATACCAAAATCACTAGCTTCCACCCAATCTGATGTTTTTAATAACAAAAAAGCGAGTGTGAAATTAATTAAAATGGTTGTGAATGTAAAAAACAAGTTTGGAAAAGCGTGTTTCCATTTTTTATAGTCGAAATTTAAAAAAGGAATAACTCCTTCTAAAATCCAAAAAAAAGATAGTCCACCTACTAAAATCACACTTCTGTGCAGAGAAGGAATTGTTTCAAAATAATTAAATATGGTTTCCAAATTGATTTAAATTTTTACTAAAATAGTGAAAATTAATAAGGGTAAATTATAGTAAGATTCCCTTTTCTCATTATTCTTCAGATTTATTGGCTTCCAAAATTAAATATTCTTAATTTTGCAGAGTAGAATTCTTTTATTTCTGCCAACAACTTAAGAAAGTATGTACAAATCTGTTGTAAGACCCATCTTATTTTTCTTTGATCCGGAAAAAATTCATCATTTCACATTTTCTTTAATAAAGGTAGTATGTAAAATTCCATTTGTTTCTAAGATTTTTAGAGGGTTTTATGTAGTTAACGACAAGCGATTAGAAAGAACCCTATTTGGTATAACCTTTAAAAATCCTGTTGGTTTGGCCGCAGGTTTTGATAAAAATGCAGTTTTATATAATGAATTAGCAAATTTTGGCTTTGGATTTATAGAAATTGGTACAGTAACACCAAAAGGACAAAAGGGCAATCCTAAAAAAAGATTATTTAGGTTAAAAGACGACCAAGGAATTATTAATAGAATGGGCTTTAACAATGATGGAATTGCAGCCGCTATTGAAAATTTAAAAAAGAATAAAGGTCAGGTCGTTATAGGCGGAAATATTGGTAAAAACACAGCGACAACCCCAGAAAATTACACAGAAGATTATTGTGAAGTGTTTCAATCGTTACATCCTTATGTAGATTATTTTGTGTTGAATGTAAGTTGTCCTAATGTTGGAAGTCATGCTAAATTAAATGATAAGGAATATTTATTAGAATTAATTTTTGCCTGTAAAAAATTAAATTTAAAAGAAGAAAAACAAAAACCCATATTATTAAAAATTGCGCCAGATTTAAATAATAATCAGTTGAATGAAATTATTGATTTGGTAAAAGAAACTCAAATAGACGGAGTCATTGCCTCAAATACTTCTACAAATAGAGCTGGATTAAAAGCCTCTAATGAACGTTTAGAGGAAATTGGAAATGGAGGAGTAAGTGGTCAGCCAGTTAAAAATAAGAGTACAGAAGTCATTAAATATTTAGCAGACACCTCTAATAAATCTTTTCCTATCATTGGAGTAGGAGGTATTCATTCTGAAAAAGATGCTTTAGAAAAATTAAAAGTAGGGGCAGACTTAGTTCAAGTGTATACTGGTTTTATATACGAAGGACCAAGTTTGGTAAAGCGAATTAATAAAGCAATTCTTTCAGAATTGTAATTTTTCTATTGAGAATAGAAACCAATAAGTTCTATTTTTTTTGGAATTTGAAATAGCATATATTTACTAAAATGATTGAACTTCTTTTTTCTTTTTCATTAGCTACCTTTATTTTATCAATATCTCCAGGGCCAGATAATCTTTTCGTATTGACTCAAAGTAGTGTTAATGGAAAAAAATATGGTTTGGCTACTGTTTTTGGTTTGATGACTGGTTGTCTTTTTCATACTTCATTAGTTGCTTTTGGTATTTCTAAAATAATCAAAGAAAATGAAAGTATTTTCTTTCTAATTAGATTATTTGGATCAAGTTATCTTCTCTATTTAGCATTTAAAGTCTATCAAAGTGATACTAAAATAGTTTTGTATAAGGATGCAATTAGAAATGAGTCTCTTTTTCAATTTTTTAAAAAAGGATTTATAATGAATGTTTTAAATCCTAAAGTAACCCTCTTTTTCTTAGCTTTATTTCCTCAGTTTTTATTTTCTGACACCATTTCAATAGTCGTGCAATTTTATTTTTTAGGAGCACTATTTATTTTAATTTCATTTTTAGTTTTTGCAACAATTGCCCTGTTATCAGGTGGTCTTTCGAACTATCTAAAAGAACATTCTAAAATTGGTTTGTACTTAAAATGGGGCCAAATAATCGTATTCGTTTCTATTGCTATTATGATATTATCATAAAGTAAAAACAGTAATGAAAGTCATTGATATAAGTTCATTCGTGTATTCTACAGGATTTGTTGTCCGTTTTTAATCAATTTAGATGTTTGTAGTAAAACCACTTGATTCTCTTTATTATAAACACCTAAAATTAGGAATTCACTCATGAAGTTCGCAATCTGTTTTGATTTAAAATTTACAATTCCAGAAACTTGTTTGTTAATCAAGTCTTTTTTAGAATACAAATCTGTTATTTGAGCACTTGTATTTTTAACTCCCAAACTACCAAAATCAACTTTCAATTGATATGCAGGTTTTCTTGCATTTGGAAAATCATTGACCTCAATAATAGTTCCTATTCTAATATCTACTTTTAAAAAATCTTCAAATGTAATTTTTTCTTTCATTTTGTTTTTTCTTTTTTGCCTATCTTCTGAATTACCCATAAAGGACCAATCAATAAGAATTGTAAATCTTTTGCAAATGAGGGTTTCTTACCTTCAATTTTATGTCCCCAAAATTGCCCAATCCAACCTACAATAAATATACATATAGAAGCATAAAGTAGCTGCACATTATTTCCTAACCAGAAATTACCAATAATACAAAGTAGTAGTACAAGTATCATTTCTAAAAAATACCAAAACCCCAAGCGTAAATAGAAAAATGAAATAAGAATTCCAATTACTACTGCCCAATTTTCAACTAATGGATTGTAGATTTTAAGGGTGTTTTCTATAGGTAGCGTTGGGATGCTCATTAAAAGTCCAATGACACTAAAAAAAATTATAGGAACACAAATAAAATGAACTATTTGATTGGTTTTATTTTGATGGCTAACAGCATATTCATCAAACCATTGTTTTGCAGTTTTCATAAGTTTATAAATTAAAACTTAAAGATATGAGTATTTTAAGAAACATAAAATTTAATTTACAGGATCCTAACAATTTATCAAGATCTATTATCCTCCAAGATTTTAAACCTAGTATTAAACGAGGATAGATTAAAAAAAATGAAATTTATAAAAAAACAGCGTTAGTTCAGACACTCTTCTAAATGAATTTAATTATTTTATAGAGAATACTTTTCCAGGTTCTGCTAATTCTGTGTTTTTAAAGACTTCTTGTGCTTCTTTTTTAAACAAACTGATGTCTTTATATCTTCCGGAATAATGCCCCAGAACTAATTGATTTACATTGGCCTCCTTAGCAATTTTAGCAGCTTGTTTTGTGGTAGAATGTTTTGTTTTTTTTGCCAAATCTTTTCTGTCTGATAAAAAAGTAGCTTCATGATATAGTAAATCAGTATTTTCAATTATTGAGATAATATCTGGTTTATAAGATGTATCACTACAAAAAGCATAGCTTAGAGGCTTCGGAGGCGGAATTGTTAATTCACTATTAGATATTACTTCGCCAGAAGATAAAATAATATCTTTTCCTGCTTTAATATTTAAATAATCGGCTTTATCAATTTCTTTATAATTACGAATGTTTTCAGTATGTAATTTTCTTGACTTCTCTTTTTCAGTGAACAAATAACCATTTGTGTAAACCCTGTGATTCAAGGGAATCGTTTTGACTGAAACTTTTTCGTCTTCATAAATAAGTTCACTTTTTTTGGAAACTAATTCATGAAAAATTATTTTGAAATTAGCATGAGACTGAGAGGTTTTTAATTGTAATAAAGTAACTTCTTTGATGCCTTTTGGGCCATAAATATGGAGCTCTTTTTCTCTGTTTAGAATGCCGAATGTTGCCAATAAACCTACCAAGCCATAAAAATGATCTCCGTGTAAATGAGAAATAAAAATATGATTTATCTTAGAAAATCCCACCTTGTATTTTCTCATTTGACGTTGCGTTCCTTCTCCACAATCAATTAAAAAATGACTATTATTAATTTCTAAGTATTGTGAAGTTGGAAAAGCATTTATTCTTGGTGTTGCAGAATGACATCCTAAAATAGTTAGCGTTATACTCATTGATTTATAAGAAGTTTAATAATGTTTTTTTTCAATTTAATACCAATCTTTATAAACCCTAGAAATATATTTTCAACAGTAGATAAGAGAAAAATGGAATTCAGTCTCTAAAATTTCAGGGGTTCTTTCCTGAAATAAGAAATATTTTTCTTGATACTATTTAATTAAAAACCTAATTCTCTTTCTATTGCTTCCATCTCTATAATATCTTCTGCTTCCTGTAAGGTTGGAACAATATTAAAATTCTCCGGAAAAGAATTTACATCAGCACCCGAATTTACAAGCACAAATGATTTGTTATTTTCTTTTTTCTCTTTTGAAACTTCTACCAATAATAATACTTGTTTAGCAGTGAAACTAATAGTTTTTGAAATTTGAACTACCAAGTGTTCTTTGTGAAGATGTTCTTGTTGATTTTGGAAAGAATTATAAAAGTCTGAAAAAGACTTTTCACTGCATGTAACAAGTAAAAATGCATCTTTTTTTTCTATTTTCATTACCTATCTTTTAACTTGTTGTGCCAATAAATAAATTACAGCCATTCTTATAGCAACCCCATTTTCTACCTGATTTAAAATAATTGATTCGTTAGAGTCTGCAACATCACTTGTAATTTCTACTCCCCGGTTTATTGGACCAGGATGCATAATTACGATCTTCTTACCAAGGCTGTCCAAAATATCTTTATTGATTCCAAATAGTTGTGTGTATTCCCTTGTTGAAGGAAAATACTTGACATCCATTCTTTCATGTTGAACCCGTAAAACATTTGCAACATCACACCATTCAAGCCCTTTTTTTAGATTTTTTTCTACTTCAACACCCAAGCTTCCAATGTACTTAGGAATTAAAGTTGTGGGTCCGCAAACTTTTACTTCAGCACCCTGAAGTTGCAAGGCAAAAATATTTGATAAAGCAACTCTAGAATGAAGTACATCTCCTACAATAAGAATCTTTTTACCTTTTATACTTCCTAATTTTTCTCTAATAGAATAAGAATCTAGCAATGCTTGGGTTGGGTGTTCATGGGTTCCATCTCCTGCATTTATAATTTTTGCATCTACATGTCTAGATAAGAAAACACCAGCTCCAACATTTGCATGACGCATAACAACAATATCAACTTTCATTGCTAAGATATTGTTCACAGTATCAATCAGCGTCTCTCCCTTTTTAACTGAAGACTGTCCTGCTGAAAAGTTAATTATATCTGCTGAAAGTCTTTTTTCAGCTAATTCAAAACTCAGTTTTGTTCGTGTGCTATTTTCAAAAAATAAGTTAGCAATAGTAATATCTCTTAAAGAAGGCACCTTTTTAATAGGTCTATTAATTACCTCTTTAAAATGATCTGCAGTTTTAAAAATAAGATCAATATCAGTTGATTTTAGATATTTTATTCCCAATAAATGTTCAACACTTAATTCTGACATAATTACTTAAATTCTATATAAACAGCGTCTTTTTTGTGAGTTTCATTCCATGTTACCAATACTTTTTCTTCATTAATAGCATCTACTTGTCTGCCTCTATAATCTGGCTGAATTGGTAAATGTCTACTAAAACGCCTGTCGATTAGTACTAATAACTCTATACTTTCGGGTCTTCCATAGGATTGTAAAGCCGTTAAGGCTGCTCTAACACTTCTTCCCGAGTACAAAACATCATCTATAATTACAACATGTTTACCCTCAACTAAAAAGTCCATTTCTGTAGCAGTAGCTTCCAGAGGAACATCTCTTCTTCTAAAATCGTCCCTGTAAAAAGTAATATCTAAAAGGCCTAATTGTAATTGTTTAACATGGTATTCATTTTTCAATAAATGAGCGAGTCTATTGGCTAAATAACTTCCTCTTGGCTGCAATCCAATTAAGATTGTATTAGAAAAATCATTGTGATTTTCGATTAACTGGCATGCCAATCGATGTAAAATTATTTCAATATCTTTTGAGTTAAGTAAGATTTTTTTGCTCATAAGAAAACTGCCAAATTAGCTTGGCGTGTATTGAGCATCAAAATTACTGTAAATATATGTATATGCAAAATTTATAACTACTAAAAATTTTAGGGATTAGTGTTAATTAAATTGTTGAAAACAAATAATCCTAAATCAATAATTTCCTAGTACTTGTATTACTTTTAAAGTACTAATTCAAATCTCATAGTTATGTCTCTATTTAAATTTGAATCCATGCTCAAAACCAATAGTATTTATTTTTTTGATTTGGTAGAGTTTGAAGAAATAATTGTTCATTATATAGATGCGGGCAAACAAGCATTGGCAAAAAAAGCAGTTAAACTTGGCTTACAACAGCATCCTGCATCCATCGATTTAAAGTTATTACGAGTTGAGATTTATATATTTGAAAATGAGTTAGATAAGGCTTCTGTGTTGCTCAAAATAATTGACCGTCTAGAACCTAATAATGATGAGGTTTTTATACAAAAAGCAACCATTAGCTCCAAAAATGGAAATCACAAAGAAGCGATAGAATTACTTAAAAAAGCCTTAACTTTTACTGATGATAAAGTAGATATTTGGTCCCTGTTAGGAATGGAGTATTTATACTTAGATGATTTTAAAAATGCACGTTTAGTTTTTGAAAAATGTATACTAGTAGATTATGAAGATTATTCTGCATTATACAATTTAGTGTATTGTTTTGATATGGATAAAGAACATGAAGAAGCAATTACCTATTTAAACTCTTACATAGAAATAAATCCCTATTGTGAAGTTGCATGGCATCAGCTAGGAAGGCAATATTTTATATTAGAAATGTATCAGGAAGCTTTAAATTCTTTTGATTATGCTGTTTTAATTGATGAGTCTTTCATTGGAGGTTATTTAGAAAAAGCAAAAACACTAGAACAATTAGAGCGATATAAGCAAGCAATTGATAATTATTTAATTACACTTAAATTGGATGATGCAACAGCTTTTGTTTATTTGAGAATAGGAGAGTGTCATGAGAAAATTGAAAATTTTGATGAAGCAATTTCTTTTTACAAAAAAGCCGTTCATGAGGATCCTTTGTTAGATAAAGGTTGGATGATGTTGGCCAACATATATCATGCCCAAAATAATTTTCAAAAAGCAGCATACTACATTTCTAAAGCGTTGACAATTGAAGAAGATAATTCATTATATTGGAGACGGTATTCAGAAATTAACCTAAAATTAAATTTTTATGAAGAAGCTGTCGCCGGTTTTGAAAAATGTTTGGCTCTCAATGATGATGCATTAGAAATTTATATGGGTTTAACGGATGTATTGTCTTTTTTAGGGGAATTTAATGATGCTATTCATACTTTAATTAAAGCCCAAAAAATTTACAAAGATTCTGCAGAGGTAGAATATAGGTTAACTGGATTGTTTTTTATACTCAATAAAGAAAAATACAGCTTCAATCATCTGAAAGCTGCTATGAAAATTGATTATGATTATCGTATTATTTTAAGAGAATTATATCCCGTTGTATACGACCACATAAAAGTACAAAAACTTTTGAGCGATTTTAAAAAAGACTAAATTAATTGTATCTCTATTTTAATTTTTCAGTTTACTTTAAAAAAAATACGTTCTCAAAAAGAAATTATAAATTTTGGTTTGAAAAAAAAGTTTAAACTTTTCAAAGTATTTATCTCATCATACTAAAATGTTTTCTCATACTTATTGTGAGTTGTGATTATAGCCAATCCAAAAAGAACAGCCACAACAACTAAGATCGTACTAATTAAACCAGTGACTCCAAAAGACATTCTTATTAAAATTGTAGAAATAATAAAGCCCGAGTTTCTGATAATTTTATGAAACTGGTTTGTGTAGAAGAATGAAATTAAAAGGAGTACAACATCTACTAAAATAAGTACTGTGAAAAATTTATCAAAAAACAGATTGTTGATACTTTCAAATGTAGGTAATTCGTTCAATAACATTGAAATTCCTGCAAACCAATTTACAAATGTAAATAAAGCCATGATAAAAAATAATGGAACTAATATTACGGCAATTAACCTTTTCTTTTTAACAAATCTTTCGATAATAGGAAGGGTATCTGCTTTTGGAACTGCTTTTTGCTTCCCTTTTTTTTGAAATAAGTATATTAAATAAAAAAGGAAAAGAGAAGCAAGTAAATCGTAGGTAAATTGTAAATCTCCTTTTATTTCAAACCAATTTGTAGAAAGCTCCAAAGAAGATAGGTCTTTAAACAATTTACGAATTATAATAAGTGTAATAATTTCATATTGCTTCGTAATATATGTAGTAAACGATTTGGGTAAGTAGTAGATTAATAGATAGACCTCATAAACAAGAATGAAAGAAAAGGGTGTATAAATTGCGGATATAGGGTTTTTAAGCAATTCGGAATTTAATGGGGTGTCTATGAGATTAAATTTTAAAAAGTAGATAACAGCCAAATGAATAAAA
>JAQWOW010000019.1 GCA_029245665.1 Polaribacter sp.
CTATTACAATATTGATGTTTGGGAACTGTATGATTTAGAAAAAGATCCTAATCAAATGCATAATATTTACAATGACCCAAACTATACAACTGTTATTGGAGAATTAAAGTCTAAACTGAAAAACCTAATGATTAAGTATGAAAATGATAAAAGCTTGATGGACTTTAGAAAAATAACGGATGCCGATTTTGGTAGAATTGTAGATAATATAAAAGAGGAAGAATCTGTTCAGCAAATTTTAACCAAGGAAAAATAATCATGAGGCATTTTTTTTTAAATACTCGTTTTTGGTTAGTCTTTCTTTTGCTGATTGCAGGCATTCAGTCTAGTTTTGGTCAACAAAATCGGATATTAATTTCAGCAGATAAGATCGCTTATAAAAAAATAGATACCACAACATTAAATCTTCATGTATACAAACCTTTAAATTTTAAAAAAGAAAACACCTACAATTGTATTCTGTTTTTTCACGGAGGAGGTTGGAACAATGGAAATCCTGATCTATTTAAGAGACAAGCCATGTATTTTGCTTCAAGAGGAATGATTGCCATTTCTGCAGAATATCGAATTAAAAGCAAGCATGGCACCACACCTTTTGAAGCTGTTGAAGATGCAAAATCTGCCATACGGTTTGTAAGAAAAAATGCCAAAGAGATGAATATTAACCCTTATATGATTGCTGCAGGAGGAGGTTCTGCCGGCGGTCATCTCGCTGCTGCTTGTGGAAATATTGAAGGTCTAGACAACCCGATTGAAAATTTAAAAATTAGTTCTGTTCCCAATGCATTGGTATTACTAAACCCTGTCATAGACAATGGCCCTAACTCATTTGGATATCATCGATTTATAAATAGATATCAAGAAATATCACCCATTCATAATATTTCAAAAGGGTCCCCACCAACCATCATACTTATTGGTACCAAAGATAAATTTATACCCGTAAAGACGGTAACTGAGTATCAGACTAAAATGCAGAGAATTGGGAGCAGATGTGAGTTGGTTCTTTATAAAAATGTTGGACATGCCTTCTTTGCAAAACCACCCGTAAAATATTTTATTGAAACCACCTATGAAACTGATGTTTTTTTAAGCTCATTAGGCTATTTAAAGGGAAGTCCTTCAATTAAAGATCAATACAAATTTTAATTAAAATTTTATACTTATTTCCCTTAATACAAAGGTTTCTCAACTCTATTGCTTCAAAAATTCTATTATTTTACTCATATATTATATGTATAATTTACTAAATTTATTAGATTTGAGTTAAGTTTTTAGAACTAAAAATCTTTGTAATAAATTTTAAATATATTTATAAACAACAATTAATTATGAAAAAAAATTACATCTTACTTTTTTTTATTGGCCTTACAACTCTCTTTTCTCAGGCTCAAGACATCGTATATTCATTTGATACCACAGACGATACAGAAGGGTGGGTCAAAATTCCATCATTAACAACAACAGTTTCTCAGTCTAACGGTACTTTGGTCGTTGGAACAGACATCACCAATTATGGCGGCATAATGTCTCTTGATTTAAACCTATCCGATACGGATTATGAGTTTGTAGAATTAGCAGTACAAAACAACACTTCCCTCACAGGTTTTCAATTATTAAGTTATGTAACGGGCGGAAGTGCCGGAAGTACAGCTTCAAACACTAGTTTTACAATTCCTGCAGATGGCAACTTTCATACGATTCTTGTTCCTATTCCTGCCGCTCCCTCTGATAACAAAGGAGTCATTACTGGTTTAGGGATTCGAGTAAAAGGAAATGCTGCTGAGGGTGAAAGTTTCGTCTTTGATTCTATAACAATAAAAAAAGCAGTTGAGCCGTCATTTGATGGATTTGTAAAAAACCCAAATTTTGATGACGTTGAGGGGATTTTAGGAGGATGGTCAATGTCAGGATCAGGAGGTACTTTTGCTGTTTCCAATGATACTACTACTGGAAATCAAGCTGCAGAATTCACATTTGAGAATGAAATTGCTACAAACCCCCCAACATTGTATAATAATTATAGAGGTTCTATAGACCCTGCAGTTGACAATTCACAATCTGTAACAATCACATGGGATATGAAATATACAGATAATCCTGGGGATGTTCAGGTTAGTGTTATTCCGAGATGGAGAAAAAATATTGCTTCAGGAGGTTCGGGAGATAGAGTAACATACGGTAATCAAAAAAATGCAACAGCAGATTGGGCAGAATATTCTTTTACTAGAACCATTTCATCTGATTGTTCTAGTCAAGATACTCCA
>JAQWOW010000024.1 GCA_029245665.1 Polaribacter sp.
CCAAAACTTAACATAATTCCTCTTTCTCCTTTTGTTGGGTTTCTTTCCATAAAACGTTCTAAAACATATAAAACCGTTGCACTAGACATATTTCCATACAAGCGAAGCACCTCTTTTGTGTCATCTATATTTTTCCCAAGTACACCAAATAAATCTTCTACTGTTTGAACTATTTTCTTACCTCCGGGATGAAAAATCAAATGATCAATATCATTGATTGTTAGGTTGTTTTTTTCTAAAAAAGGGTGAACTATTGCAGGAAAGTGCTCCGATATTTTTTTTGGAACCTCCTTGTCTAGAATCATTTGTAACCCAGTGTTTACCAGTTTGAAACCCATCATATGGGTTGCGTCATAAAAATGATACATGGCTTCGTCTATAATTTTAGGACCCTCATCTTCTTCGTGCGAAGACATAATTACACTAGATGCTCCATCTCCAAAAATAGCAGCACTCACTATATTTGTCATCGAGTAATCTTCTAACTGAAATGTTGCCGTTGGAGCCTCAACAGCGACTACTATCGCTCTTTTATTAGGGTTCGATTTTAAGAAATTTTTCGCATATATGATTCCAGAAACACCTGCAGCACACCCCATTTCTGTAACCGGAAGGCGCACAATATCTTGTTTCATTTTAAAAGAATTGATTAAATAGGCGTCTAAAGAAGGAATCATAATCCCTGTACAACTTACGGTAATGATATAATCTAAATCTGTTGCTTTTAGCCGTGCTTTTGATAAAGATTTTTTAAGAGATTCTTCTGCCAAATGGACAACTTCACTTGTGTAAATATTATTTTTTTCCTCAAAAGAAGTCGCGGTAAAAACTTCTTCTGGGTTCATAATGGAGTATCGTTTATCAACCCCTGCGCCTTCAAAAATCTTAATTACTTTTCTCTGAAAACGATCGTCTTGATCTTGCATCCATAATTTTACAAACGGAATAATGTCTTTTGTTTCCCTAGAATACTTTGGAAGCTGTTTTGCAACTGCTATTATTTTTACTGCCATTTATTTTTTTATTATCCACAGAAAACGGAACGCCCATTTCCATGAAATTTGTGCTTTTACATTAATTTTTTGAGAAATTACTTCTAATTCTTTTCGGGTAAACCCTCGTAATACAGATGTTAGCCCGTCTTCAATTATCATTTTATTGCGAATAAAAACAGATAACAACATAAACAAATAATACGCTAATTTATGCCGATGTAAATCATTTACAACAATCCCTTTTTTGGATTGATTGATTGCCTGTTTTAAAAAAGAAACCAATTGCATTTCTTTAAAGTGATGTAAAAAAAGAGTGGCTAAAACCACATCAAACGTTCTATTTTTAAATTCTTTAGAAAAAATATCTTCTGTTTTAAAATTAATTTCAGAATACTGTGTTGATAATTCTTTTGCATACGCAATCGCCGTTGGATTAGCATCTACTCCCAACAACCTCAAATTGTAGCCCTTTTTTCTGCCGAAATTTGCAATATCGCGTAAAATGTCTCCATGCCCACAACCAATGTCTACAATAAAAACCTCTTGTTCTTTTGGATGATTTTTTAAAATCCTTTTTAACCCCCTTAAAGTTCCCTTATTTCCACCTAGCCATCGGTTTATATTTTCTAGTTTGTCTAAAGTATCACGTAATAAATCACCTCCAATAGAAAAATCATCCATTAATTCTTCTTTATCTGTTCTTTGTTTTGTGCTTATAAAAAAATCCATTAATTATCTATCGGTTTTCCATGAGTTTGTTTAATAATAATGGGTAATAAAAAGGGAATCCTTTTTAAAACTTGTAATAAAAGCGAGGCCGTTTTATCATTTCGAAACAACATTGCAATGAAGTGACCTACTTTTAATCTCCATTTAAATTGGGTGTTCCATTCTGTAATGTAACTTTTTTCTAGCTGATGTCTATTGGTATTATTTCCTTTTAAGTAATTTAGAATGAGTTTAGAGGCTATTTGAGCAGATTGAATTGCCATACTCATTCCATTTCCGCAAAGTGGATGAATCATTCCTGCAGAATCACCACACATAATTACATGATTTTCTATTGGTTTTTTTGTTTCAAAAGAAATCTGGCTAATGGAAAGCGGTTGCTCGAAAACTGAGGTCGAGTTTTTAAATATTTCTTTCAAAAAATGATTTTTAAAAATAACATTTTTCTGAAAATTAGCGATATTTTTATGTTTTTGAAAAGATAAAAAAGTGGTGATATAACACACATTAACTATGTTATTTTCTACTTTAGAAACACCACAATAACCGCCTTTAAAATTATGAAGCGCTACTAAATTTTCTGGGAAGCTTCCCTTTACATGAAATTTCACTCCTAAATAAGGTGATTTTTTTTTAATAAAATTACGTTCCATTCTTACGTCTAACAAAGAGCGTTTTCCGAAAGAGCCTATACATATTTTTGATGTAAATTTTTGTTTATTCTTTGTCTCAACTAAAAAAAGGTCTTCTTTAAAAGCTACATCAATAACGGTGTCCTGTAAAATTATAACATTGTTTTCTTTCGCTTTTTCTGATAAAATAAAATCGAGCTGATAGCGAGAAATGCCAAACCCCCCTAATGGTAATTTTACAGAAATTAATTTATTTGTTGTTGTTGAAAGTTGAAAGTTATCAATTTTAACAGCTCCAAAATTGAAAGGGTCGATTTCTAGAAACTCTAAATAAGGCAATACCTCGTTAGAGATATACTCACCGCACACTTTGTGCTTGGGATATTCGTTTTTTTCTATTAATAAGACCTTGGTTCCAAACTTTGATAAATGAATTGCATTGCATAAGCCCGCTAACCCTCCACCGATTATAAGAACATCAAAAGGAAGTATGTTGTATTTTATGTTCGAAGTAAAATAGCTATGCTTTTTCATTAATTTACCAATTCTGCCAATTCTTTTCCTACTAAGCTACCAATAGCAACTCCCATTCCCCCGAGTCTAATTCCACAAAAAACATTGCTAGAAACTTGTTTTACTAGTGCTTTTTTCTGCTTTCCAACCCCCATTATACCGCTCCACCGGTGTTCAATCTCAAAGGGAGTATTATATAAAATAATGTCTTTTAAAATTTGCTCTAATTTATTTTGAATGATTTTTGTGTGACCAAATACAGTGGTTTTTTCTGTTTCAAAATCAATATTTCTTCCACCGCCAAGCAAAATTCTATTGTTTATATTTCTAAAGTAATAATACCCTTTATCTAAATGAAATGTTCCTTTAATATGGAGGTTTTTTATCGGTTTCGTAATCAAAACTTGCGCTCTTGCTGGAGCTACTTTTTCATCTAAAAGTTGATTTGAGAACCCGTTTGTAGCAATACATAATTTATTGGTTTTAAAAGCTATTTTATTGGTTTCTATTGCTACTTTATTGCCATTTTCAATAAAGCTTTCAACTGAAATGTTATTGAGAATTTTAACCCCTAGTTTTTGAACTTTAGCGACTAATTCAATAGCCATTTTACCTGTATCTATTTGACCTTCAAATTTATTTGAAAAGTATTTATTGTAGCTGTTTTGAAAGTTAAAAACATTCTCTGTAACCGAAAAAACATCTTCTTTAAACATCGGTTTTAACAACTTATTTAAAGTATCTTTCTCAGTCAAACAGTCTTCAAAAAGTTCTTTAGATTCAAATAATTCAAATCCTTTGTGTTGCTGAAAATCAATCTTCTTATCTCCTAAGTTTTCTCGCAATAATTGCAAACCTCTCCATCGTTTATCAACCAAATTATAAACCTCTTCAGGAGTATGTGTTTTTAGGTCATCTATCAATTCTGACAAACTACCAAAACAAGCAAAACCTGCATTTTTTGTACTTGCTCCTTGCGGTAACATTCCTTTTTCAAGAATTAAAACAGTTGCTTTAGGGTAGGTTTTTTTTAAATGTAAAGCACAATTTAGACCTACAATTCCACTACCAACAATTGTAAAATCAATGTTGGCAAACCATTCCTTTAATTCCCAATAACTGTAATTCATTTATATCTATTTTTAGAAACGGCTTCCTTCTTAAATAAGAAAAGGTTAAAAAATTTATACCATTAAAAATCAAACTTCAATTGCACCGAAAAAGAAGCTGTTTTTTGGGTATCTAAATTCCCAAAAGAAATTCCTAATAATCGTACAGAATTTTTTAATTTTTCCTGATATACCAACTCTTTCACTACCGGAAAAAACTCTTTTTTAGACTGCATGAAATATGCTTTGGTTTTACTTCGTGTTTGTTGTGTAAAGTCTGAGTATTTTATTTTTAAAGTTATGGTTTTTCCTTTTGTTTCATTCTTTACCATTCTTGTTTCTAGCTCTTCTGCAATTTTTTCTAACCGTTCTATCATAAAAATTTCCGATGAAATATTCTCAGCAAACGTTCTTTCTGCAGCAATAGACTTTCGAATTCTATTTGGCTTTACAGAACTGTTGTGAATTCCACGAACAATATTGAAATAATGTGTCCCTGCTTTGCCAAATAAGTTGACCAATTCAGATTCTGTTTTTTTCTTTAAATCATTCCCTGTAAAAATACCACAATTATACATTTTACTTGCAGTTACTTTTCCTACACCATAAAACTTATGAACAGGAAGCTCCTCTAAAAATTTTATAACTTCCTCAGGGTGAACTGTTTTTTGACCATTAGGTTTGTTAATATCTGAAGCTACTTTCGCTATAAATTTATTAATAGAAATGCCGGCAGAAGCTCGTAAACCTGTTTCTTCATAAATTTTTTGCCTGATTTCTTTTGCAATACTATTTGCTGAGGGATTCCCTTTTTTATTTACTGTTACGTCTAAATACGCTTCATCTAAAGAAAGGGGTTCTACCAAATCTGTGTAGGTATAAAAAATTTCTCTAATTTTTGCTGATACTTCTTTGTACCTGGCAAAGTCTGTTTTTACAAAAATAAGGTGTGGACATTTTTGTTTTGCTAAAAAACCACTCATTGCAGATTTTACACCAAATTTTCTAGCCTCGTAACTTGCTGCAGATACGACTCCTCTAATTTCATTCCCTCCAACTGCAATGGCCTTGCCTCTTAACTCAGGATTGTCTAATTGAGCTACTGAAGCATAAAAAGCATCCATATCTACATGAATAATTTTACGAAAAGGGGGGTGCAATTCCATCTTTCGAAAATACGGAATTTGTTGGTGTTTTTTTGTAATTATCCTTTCAAAAAAGCAATCGCTATTTCTATCGCTTCTGATAATTCTTCAGAAACTCTTTCTTTGTCCCATGGATGAGATGTTCCAAAAACATGATTTGAGTTTTCAATAATTTTAAACGTACTCTTAGAATTCCATTTGTGCAAATTTTTCGCTTCGTTAATTGAAACAGAAGCATCGTTATTTCCATGAATAATTAACAGTGGAATTTCTAAATTTTGAGTAGCTTTTTTGATATTTAATCTTTTTTCATTTTTTTCAAAATCTCTAAAAAACTGGTAAAAATGAGGCATTTCTTGATGAGTTCGTCCATTTTTTACGAAATAAACCTTTTTTTCTTCCCATTCTTGTAATTTTTCATTTTTAGGAAACCTACTTTTATAGTCAGAAACTCCAGCGAGAGAAATTACCTTTTTTGCTCTTGAGTCTTCATCTGATTTTAACAAAACAATGCCTGCTCCCCTGCTGTGACCAATTAAATATATTTCATTTAAATCAATTTCATTTTTGATATCTGAGTTTTCAGAAACCCAATCGATCACATTGCCTAAATCATCCAATTCTTTAGAATAATTATTATTTCCAAAAGCCTCTAAATCTGGAAAATCAATTGGTTGCTCAGCAGTACCTCCGTTATGAGAAAAATTAAACTTTACAAAGAAAAACCCAGCATTTGCAAAATTTTCTGCCATTAAATTCCAAGCCCCCCAATCTTTGAACCCTTTATAGCCGTGGCAAAAAATAAGGATTGGTTTTAACTGATTGCTTTCCTTAAAAAAAAGATCTGTTAAAATCGGCTTATTGTGTTTTCCGTTAATCCTTATGTTCTTTATAATTTTCAATTATTTAAAAAAAACTTTTTACACAACTCCTTGTGCCAACATAGCGTCTGCCACTTTTACAAAACCTGCAATATTTGCTCCTTTAATATAATCTACAGTACCGTCTTCATTTGCTCCAAATTGCACACAAGAATCATGAATATCTTCCATAATATCTTTTAATTTTTCATCTACTTCTATACGGGACCAGCTAAGGCGTAATGAGTTTTGACTCATTTCTAGGCCAGAGGTTGCAACACCACCAGCATTAGAAGCTTTGCCTGGAGCGAATAAAATTTGTGCTCTTTGAAATTCATGAATTGCTTCTGGTGTAGAAGGCATGTTTGCTCCTTCTGACACACACATACACCCACTTAAAACCAATGCTTTTGCCTCCTCTCCGTTCAGTTCATTTTGTGTTGCACAAGGCAAAGCAATATCACATTTTACAGACCATGGTCTTTGTCCAGATATATACTTTGCTTTTGGGTATTTTTCTATATACTCTTCAATTCTGCCTCTTTTTTCGTTTTTAATAAACATAATATGCTTTAACTTTTCTCTATTGATTCCTTCTTCGTCTAAAATATATCCACTAGAATCCGATAATGTTAAAACAGTTGCTCCTAATTCAATTGCTTTTTCAGCTGCATATTGAGCAACATTTCCAGCACCAGAGATTACTACTTTTTTTCCTTCAAAAGTGTCTTTTGCTCGTTTCAACATGTTTTCTGCAAAATAAACCGTTCCGTAACCCGTTGCCTCTGGTCTTATTAAAGAACCTCCCCAAGAAGCTCCTTTTCCAGTTAAAACGCCAGTAAATTCGTTCTTTAATTTTTTATACATTCCAAACATAAAACCTATTTCACGACCACCAACTCCGATATCTCCTGCGGGAACATCTGTATTTGCACCAATATGTCTGAATAATTCACTCATAAAAGCGTGACAAAAACGCATAATTTCATTGTCTGATTTTCCCTTAGGATCAAAATCAGAGCCTCCTTTTCCTCCACCCATAGGAAGTGTTGTTAATGAGTTTTTAAAGACTTGCTCAAATGCTAAAAACTTTAAAATACTTGCATTTACTGTCGGATGAAAACGCAAACCTCCTTTATAGGGGCCAATTGCAGAATTCATTTGAACTCTGTAACCCCTATTGACCTGAATTTCTCCATTGTCATCAACCCAAGAAACTCTAAAAGATAGTAAACGCTCTGGTTCTACCATCCTTAAAAGAATGTTTTTGCCGTGATAAATATCATTTTTAATGATATAAGGTATTACTGTCTCTGCAACTTCTTTTACAGCTTGTAAAAACTCTGGTTCATGGTTATTTCTTGTTTTAACCAATTCCATGAATCCATCTATTTTAGATTTAATACTTATTTCCATGCTTTTTTGTGATATTGATAAAAATTTAATGCCGTAAAGATAGTTAATTTTCAATATCACAAAATTAAAATAATTAAAATATTTTTAAGGAAAGCCCTTATTTCAATCGATTTCGGTTGCTGTTGTGGTTTTCTTGACAAATACAATATAAAACTCTTTAAAAAAGATTAAATTTGCCTCTTAATTATCTTCGAAAATGTTAGACAAAGTAAAAGAGTTAATTGGTGATGTAACTTCATTTAATGCAACAACAAAAGATGAAGTTGAGACGTTTAGAATAAAATACTTAGGAAGCAAAGGCTTGCTAAAAGATTTATTTTCGGAATTTAAAAATGTAGACGTTGCCTTACGCAAAGATTTTGGACAAGCCTTAAATAGCTTAAAAAAAGCTGCTGAAGAGAAGGTTGCTGAATTGAACAAAGCTTTGGAAAACACAACTGCCAAAAGCTCTTTTTATGGCGATTTGACTCGTCCATCAGAACCTATTAATCTTGGTTCTCGCCACCCTATTTCACTGGTAAGAAATCAAATTATTGATGTTTTTAACAGAATTGGTTTTACCGTTTCTGAAGGGCCAGAAATTGAAGACGATTGGCACAACTTTACAGCTTTGAATCTACCTGAATACCATCCTGCAAGAGACATGCAAGACACGTTCTTTATTGAGCAAAATCCGGATATTTTACTAAGAACCCATACTTCATCTGTACAAGTTCGGTATATGGAGGAAAATGAACCTCCTATAAGAACAATTTCTCCAGGTAGGGTTTTTAGAAATGAAGATATTTCTGCACGAGCGCATTGTATTTTTCATCAAGTAGAAGGTTTATATATAGACACTGACGTTTCTTTTGCCGATTTAAAACAAACACTTTTATACTTTACTAAAGAGATGTTTGGAAAATCTAAAATACGCTTGCGTCCTTCTTATTTTCCTTTTACAGAACCAAGTGCTGAAGTGGATATTTATTGGGGGCTAGAAACTGAAACGGATTATAGAATTACCAAAGGAACTGGTTGGTTGGAAATTATGGGGTGTGGAATGGTGGATCCTAATGTCCTAAAAAACGCAAATATTGATCCCGCTAAATATTCTGGGTATGCATTTGGTATGGGAATTGAACGCATTGCCATGCTGCTCTACCAGATTCCGGACATTAGAATGTTTTATGAAAACGACAAGCGTTTTTTAGAACAATTTAAATCTGTGATTTAATGAATTCCTTTTCGCAATTTTGAGACGAAAACAAACTCAATATATATGAAAAAAGACATTCAAATACCGGAAGTTAAAAATGTTCACGTTGCAATTGTATATGAATACAATGAAATTTACAAAACGAACGACTGGAATGTATATGTCATCAACAATAAAAATACTGATTTAGAAATGATGGTAATTGTTTCTCAAGGTTTTTCTGAAACAAAAACCACTTCTTTATTGCGTAAAAAACTAAACAAGCTTCCTGCAAACTCTTTTGCTAAAATTGAATTCATGCAGCCTGATTTATTTAAACTAAACAACCGGTTTCAAGTTACATTTTTCGAAGGAAACACCTTGTATGAGAAAACCTTTATTTTTAAAGAAAACACAATTAAAGAGACTGCTTTGCGTATCATTCCTGAATTAAAAAAACAAGGTGTTTTGGCTAATTGAAACCTTGTAAAATAGGGGGGCTTTTTTTTACTCTTTTTTAATATTTTTTTTGATAAAAAATCTGAATCATCCTAAAAAACCAATAATTAAATATAAAACAGTAGTAATTACACCTCCAATTAACGCATAGGGTAATTGTGTTTTTACATGGTCTATATGATCACTTGCAG
>JAQWOW010000053.1 GCA_029245665.1 Polaribacter sp.
AACAATCACTAAATCTGCATTTATAAGATCTTCTAAAGTGGCTTTTTTATCAATAATATTTAACTCTAAAGCCTTCTTTAAAGTGGTCTCTTTCCTACTAATTCCGTGAATGACAACTTCTGGATACTTCTTTTTAATATCGATAGCAAAGCTACCTCCTATCAAACCAACACCAATCATATAGATATTTTTCATATTCTTGATATTGCTTCTTTAATTATTGCTGAAGTTACACATAACGAAAAACGGATGTAGCCTTCTCCTTGACTCCCAAAAATAGTTCCAGGTGTAATAAATATATCTTTATCATATAAAATTGCATCTGTTATATCTGTTGTTTTTTTACCCATTGGAATTTTAGCCCAAACAAATAATCCTGTTGAATTTCTGTCATATACACAGTCTAATTTATCTGCTAATTGCCATATAAGATTTCTACGCTCTGTGTAAATTTTATTTTGTTCTAAAAACCAAGAATCGGATAAACTTAAAGCTTCTATTGCTCCTTTTTGTATTCCGTAGAACATCCCAGAATCCATATTAGATTTTACTTTTAAAATTTCTTTGATAAAGGAAGCATTCCCTAAAACCATTCCTACTCTCCAACCCGCCATATTAAAAGTTTTACTCAAAGAGTTTAATTCTAAAGCAATGTCTTTTGCGCCTTCAACTTCTAAGATACTGCTAGGGTTATCGTTTAAAATAAAGCTATATGGATTGTCATTGATGATTAAAATCTGGTGTTTTTTACCAAAAGCAACCAATTTATTGAAAGTTTCAATAGTCGCACTTGTTCCTGTTGGCATGTGCGGGTAATTGACCCACATAATTTTTACCCCCGTTAAATCTTGGTTTTCTAATTCTTCAAAATTTGGCTGCCAATTGTTTTCTTCACTTAAATTATAAAAAAATGGTTCTGCGCCAACTAATTTTGTAACAGAAGTATAAGTAGGATAACCAGGATTTGGGATTAAAACTTTATCACCTTCGTTTAAAAAAGCCATAGAAATATGCATGATTCCTTCTTTGCTTCCCATTAATGGCAATACTTCATCTTCGGGATTTGTATTTACATTAAATTTATTTTTATAGAAACTAGAAATTGCAGTTCTTAATTCCGGAAGACCTTGATATGATTGATATTTATGGGCACTTACATCATTCAAACTTCCTTTAATTGCTTCTAAAACTTTTGCAGGTGGTTGCAAATCTGGTGAACCAATACCCATATTAATAATGGGCTTCCCTGATGCTGCTAAGCGACTAACTTCTCTTAACTTTTTTGAGAAATAGTATTCTTGAACGGTCTCTAATCTTTTGGCAGTTTTAATCATTTTCTACCGTTTTTATAAGTTCCTAAAATCTTGAATTGTTCTGCCATTATTTCAATGATCGCTGCTGCTTTTTTATAACTTTCATAAGCATCAAAAGTTACATCTACAAAAAATGAATATTTCCAAGGCGACTCTATTACAGGAATTGATTGAATTTTAGTTAAGTTCATTTTACAATCACTTAATACATTTAAAATTGCCGCTAAGCTTCCTCTTTTATGATTTAATTGAAACTTTAAAGAAGCTTTATTAATTTGATCAATTTCATTATTTGGCGCTGAAGTTTGAACAATTACAAACCTTGTAGAATTGTCTTTAATAGTCTGAATCTCATCTTCAATCACTTCCAAATTAAAAATTTCTGCAGCAATTTTTGGAGCAATTGCCCCTATACCCGATAAATTTTCTTTGGAAATTCTTTTGGCTACCTCTGCAGTATCAACATCTTCTACTAATTTAATATGAGGGTGTTTTTTAAAGAATTCTTTGCATTGTAACAAGGCCATTGGGTGAGACCAAACCTCTGTAATATCTTGAATTTTCTGGCCCTTTAACCCCATTAAGTGATGATGAATATTTAAATATTCTTCTCCGATTATATTCAAGTTGTATTTGTCAATTAAAGCATAATTTGGAATTATAGATCCTGCAATTGTGTTCTCTAAAGCCATTACTCCAAGGTCTGCGGAATGATCTAACAAACGATCTACCAATTCATCAAAAGACATACATTCTTTTAATTGAATTGATGTTCCGTAAAAGTCGCGAGCAACTTTATGATGATTTGAGCCTTCTGCTCCTTGTATGGCAATCGTTTTATTCATTAACAACAAATAATATCAA
>JAQWOW010000068.1 GCA_029245665.1 Polaribacter sp.
ATTTTACAAACTGGAGCACAAAATGTTCCTATTTACCCAACAATTAGCAAAGAAGATTATCAATATATTTTAACACATTCTGAAGCCGTTTATTGCTTTGTTTCTGATGCTGAAGTTTTAGAAAAAATCAACAAAATAAAACAGAATACAAATTTGAAAGGAGTTTTTACTTTTGATGATATTGCTGGTGAAAAAAGTTGGAAAGAGGTCCTAAATTTAGGAGAGGATACTGGAAATCAACCAGAGGTTGAAGATAGAAAAAAGAAGGTGCAACCTGAAGATTTAGCCACTTTAATTTATACCTCTGGAACTACAGGAAAACCAAAAGGCGTTATGCTCTCTCACAACAACATCGTAACCAATGTTTTGGCAAGTGAAAAAAGAGTACCCTTAGCTTACGGAAAAGACAGAGCATTGAGTTTTCTACCTGTTTGCCATATTTTTGAAAGAATGATTTTATATTTATACCAATACTGCGGTGTTCATATTCATTTTGCTGAATCTATAGAGAAGTTAAGTGAAAATGCACAAGAGGTAAAACCACAAGTAATGACTGCTGTTCCTCGTTTGTATGAGAAAATATACGACAAAATTATTGCCAAAGGAACTGATTTAACAGGAATAAAAAAACAACTATTCTTTTGGGCAGTTAATTTAGGTTTAAAATATAAACCATATGGTGCAAATGGTTGGTGGTATGAGAAGCAATTAGGTTTGGCAAAAAAATTAATTTTCTCAAAATGGCAGGCTGCTTTGGGAGGAGAATTAAAATTAATGGTATCGGGTTCTGCCGCATTACAACAGAGGCTAACAAGAGTTTTTACCGCTGCAGGGATGCCAATTATGGAAGGCTATGGCTTAACAGAAACATCACCGGTAGTTACAGTAAGCTCTATGGAAGATGGAGGTTTTAAAGTAGGAACTGTTGGTAAAATTATTGATGATACAACCCTTAAAATTGCAGAAACAGGAGAAATTTTAGTGAAAGGTCCCAATGTAATGATGGGATACTATAAAGACCCAGAAAAAACAGCCGAAGTCATAAAAGATGGCTATTTTCATACGGGTGACAAAGGAGAATTAGACGCTAATGGTTTTTTAACAATTACCGGAAGAACCAAAGAAATGTTTAAAACTTCTGGAGGTAAATACGTAGTTCCACCATTATTAGAAGGAGAATTAAAGCAATCATTATTTATTGAACAAGTAATGGTAATTGGTGATGGTGAAAAAATGCCGGCAGCTTTTATTCAACCTAATTTTGAATTTATAAAAGGTTGGATTGATAGAAAAAATCTTGAGATTCTTAAAACAAATGAAGAAATGATCAATTCTGAATTGGTGATTGACAGAATTCAAAAAGAAGTAGATGCATGCAATGCTCAATTTGGTCAATGGGAACAAATTAAACGTTTTGAGTTGACATCAGACATTTGGTCTATTGACGGTGGACATTTAACTCCAACCATGAAAATGAAACGAAAGGTTATCAAAGAAATCTACAAAGATCTATACGATAAGATATACAAGAATTGATATAAATCTGTCCTATTCTAAGAGAACTCACATAGCCTAATTTTTAGAAGAAATATACTCGTCTATAAAGTCTTCTAAAATATTTAAAGGAATTGCTCCATGAGAGATAACTACCTCATGGAAATCACGAATATCAAATTTATCTCCCAAAGCATCTTTTGCTTTTTTACGCAATTCTAATATCTTCAACATCCCAATTTTATATGCCGTTGCCTGACTTGGCATTACAATATGTCTTTCTACCATTTTAATGACGTCTAACTCAGCATTTGGCGTATTATCGGTGTAATATTTAATTCCTTCTTCACGCGTCCATTGCTTCGAATGAATTCCAGTGTCTACTACCAATCTACACGCTCTCCATAATTCCATTGCAAGACGTCCGAAATCTGAATAAGGATCTGCATAGAAGCCCATTTCTTTTGGAATGTACTCTGAGTATAATCCCCAACCCTCGGTATAGGCTGTGTAACCCCCAAATTTTCTGAACATAGGCACCTCTTCCAGTTCTTGCTGAATTGCCAATTGCATGTGATGCCCAGGGATTCCTTCGTGATATGCCAATGCTTCCATTTGATAGGTAGGCATAGATTCCATATCATACAAGTTGGCATAATATATTCCTGGTCGAGAACCGTCTGCAGCCGGACGATTGTAAAATGCTTTTCCTGCCGATTGTTCTCTAAATGACTCAACAGCCTTCACTATTATATCAGCTTTTGGTTTGGTTATAAAGATCTCATCCAATCTAGTTTTCATGCTATCAATTAGAAGCACTGCCTTTGCTAAATAAGCATCTTTACCTTTTTGATCGGCAGGATAGTAAAATTGCTTATCGGTCTTCATAAACTGAAAAAAGTTTTGCAAAGTCCCCTCAAATTGAACTTGATTTTTAATTGCTTCCATTTCTCCATGGATTCTCGCAACTTCATCTAATCCTATTTTATGGATTTCTTCAGCTGTTAAATCAGTCGTTGTTGTACGTTTTAAAGCATTGTTAAAAAATGTTTCTCCGTCAGGAAACTTCCAAACTCCATGATCAAAGTTTGCTCTCCTTTTTTGACCCTTCATAAAGTTAATTAACTTCTCATAAGCAGGTTTTACAGATACTAATAAGGCTTCATTAGCTTGTCTCTCCAACATAGATTTTGCTTTTTCATCAATATCCAACTTATTCATTTTCTTCATAAAGTCTTTCAACAAAGTGCTTTCTTTAATTGAATTGTCAAATGGTTGACCTACCAAAATATTTTCTGAATCTTGCACTACTTTATCATACACAAACTTTGGAGGCAGTATTCCTATTGTCTCACGAGCTTTTAAATTATTTATTAGTTGTGAGAAGTATTTGTTAAAACCATTCAACCTAGAAATATAAGCCTTAGCATCTTCAACATCATCAATACGATGCATATTAATCAAAAATGCGGGCTTTCCAGATTGTGCACCAAACATTTGATTTACAGGGTAATTGTATAATCTATACTTATAATCCGAAATACTATTTTCAGTATTTTGTTTGAATAGTTTATAACTCAATAATACGTCTTTTGAAAGCGCATCTACATTCACTGAATCAATCAACCATTGAAGTTCTTGTTTATTTATTTTTAAATCTCTTTCTGCTGCTGCAGGAGAATTGTCATTTAGTTTTCCATAATCTTTTTTAATACCAAGTCTGGTTTGAAATTCCGGATAGTTATCTATTCCTCTATTAAAACTTGATTGGAAAAAGTCATTTACTTTTTTAGATTCTGCTTCAATCTCGGCATCGGTGTATACTTTTTCATTTTCTTTTTTACAAGAAAAAAATAAAGTAAGAACACACAAAAAAAGTACTATTTTTAGAATGATCTGTCTCATTAGTTATTTGTATTATCGTTTGGATTTTTTTCTAAAATGAATGTTAACTTGGTTATATGGGGCTTAACCTTCCTGACTACAGGTTTCAATTTCCGAATAATTAGGAACCTTTATTCTCATTTATCATTTTATTCAAATATATAACAAAATG
>JAQWOW010000070.1 GCA_029245665.1 Polaribacter sp.
GTTCGTGAAGAAGTCATTAACGCTGTAATTGATATTATTAAACATGTTTCTTTTAAAAATTCTCTAGAAATTGGAACAAAGAAATTAAATTCTAAGGAATTAGAAGTAGTTCAAGATGCAGATAGGTTAGATGCTATTGGAGCAATTGGTATTGCACGATGCTTTAATTACGGAGGATTTAAAAACAGGCCTTTATACAACCCAAAAAACCTCCCTAATTTAAAAATAACCAAAGAAGAGTACAAGAAATCAACTGCACCAACTATAAATCATTTTTATGAAAAACTATTACTTTTAAAAGATAAAATGAATACTACTGCCGGAAAAAAGATTGCCGCAAACAGACATGTCTACATGGAAAAATTTTTAAATCAGTTCTATGAAGAGTGGAATGGTATAAAATAATTAATTCTCTTTCGCTACTTCTAAAGCCGTTATTTTATGTTCTAAAATAGCCAACTCCTCTCCACACTCAATAATTTTTTCTATTGATAAGTTATTATTGGAATTAACAAATTCTTTTAATTCATTACTTTTAAAAAAATAATACTCAATTGCTTTCTCTATTTTGCTCATCATTATATTGTAATTATTGAATCAAATTCATCATTTCACTTCTATATTTTGAGGCTGATTTGCCTGTAAATTCTTTGAATAATTTATTAAAATGAGAAAAATTATTGAACCCACACTCAAAACAAATGTCTGTAATACTGGTCTGACTTTCTGATAGTAACTTAGTTGCATGTACAACCCTATATTCATTTACAAGTTTTGTAAATGTTTTTCCAGTTGTTTTTTTAAAAAACCTACAGAATGCAGGCACAGTCATACTGACCAAATCAGCAATTTCATCCAGGCTAATATGTCGGTTAAAATTTTGATTTATATGTTTAAAAATTACATCTATTTTACTACTATCTTGCGGCTGGGTTTCAAAAGCAAATCCATCTGCATTTAAAATTGTATAATCTTGAGATTTTGATAAAGTGTGTAATATTTCTAATAGAACTAATATTTGTTTAAATCCTTTCTTCTCAGTTAATTTCTCAATCTTAGGGCCTAATTTTTGTTTTGTTTTAACTCCAAATAGAATTCCTTTTTTAGCTTTTTCAAACAAAATACTAATCGGTTTCATTTCTGGTACTTCAAAAAAAACATTCCCTAGAAAATCTGGCTTAAATTGGATCAGTGTTTCAGAACCGTTGGTGGTCAGTCTATCTGTGAATCCATTGTGCGGCAAATTTGAGCCAATTAATAATAATTGACTGTTATTAAAATAAGAAAGATGATTTCCTATGTGTCTTTTGCCTTTTCCTTTATTGACGTATACTAATTCTATTTCTGGATGAAAATGCCAAAAAGCTTTTATCTTCTTTAAAAACTCCGTATGTTTTTTTACCAGGATAGAGCTTCCAAAATCTGGACTAATTTTTTCTAAAGTTGGTTTAACATTCATAACAATTAAATTACAACACAAATTTACAATACTAATTTTTAAAACATTGTATAAAATTACCAAAATTATATACTTAATTAACTTTACATTTATTTAACATTTAAATAACTGGTAATTTGGCATATAAATATGCCAATTTTGATGATTTACAACAATTGAGAACACCCGTATCTTTGCAGTGTAATTATTTAATATTATGAAAACAATACACAAAATTTTACTAGTAGCATTAATGTTCGGAACATTAATTGGTTACGCCAAGGAAATTAACTTTAAAAAAGTTATTAAAATCGAATTTAAAAATGTCAAAAAAGGGCACGAATTAAGGATTAAAAACGAAAATGGTGAAACATTTTACAGCAAAGAAATACAAATTTCAGGAAATTATTCTCAGTTGTTTAATTTTTCTTCTTTAGAAAACGGTTTGTATACTGCAGAATTACACAAAGACTTTGAGATAAATATTTATAAATTTA
>JAQWOW010000072.1 GCA_029245665.1 Polaribacter sp.
TGCTTAAAAATATAACGAACCCTGGGGGTAACTTTGTGTGAGTAAATTAATATCATTTAATGAATTGCGAATTATAAAGAACCTTCATCCGAAAAGCTAAAATACGCTTTTTCAGTAATTATTATATGATCTAAGAGCTTAATATCTAAAGTAACTCCTGCCTTTTTAATTTTTTGGGTAAGTTGTTTGTCTGCAGTACTGGGTTGTAATTTCCCTGAAGGGTGGTTATGACAGACAATTATTGCAACAGATGCAAACTCCAACGCTTTTTTAAAAAGCAATCTCACATCAACAATTGTTGCTGTTAAGCCTCCTTTGCTAATTTGACTTTTCGCGATCACTTTATTCGAATTATTTAAAAACAGTACCCAAAACTCTTCATGTTCAATGTCTCCAATTACGGGTTGCATTATGTTAAATACATCTTTACTACTGTTGACCTTTGGTTTTTCTAATGTAGTTTCTAACTGCCGCCTTTTTCCTAATTCTAAAGCAGTAATAATTGCAATTGCCTTTGCGTTTCCAATACCTTTAAAAAAGGTAAGTTTTTCAAGAGAAAATCTAGCAAGTTGATTGATGTTTCCGTTTGCAGATTGTAGAATTCTTTTCGCCAATGCAACTGCACTTTCTTGTCTATTTCCAGAACCTAGTAATATTGCAATGAGTTCTGCATCTGAGAGTGAAACTTTTCCTTTCGATACTAATTTTTCCCTAGGTCTGTCATCTAGAGCCCAAGATTTGATTGTTATTTTTTCCATCTTCACTTTTTTTATCTAAAATACAAAAATGGAAATGAACCACAAATACGGTTGAGATTGGCATTTTTGTTCTTTAAAAAAAATAAAAAAACTTTTTTTTTCTCCTTATTAAAACTGAAAACTTCCTTTTCTTTTCATTTGCATCAAAACTCTTTATATCTTTGTAGCACAATTTCTATATTTAACATATGAAAATTATCATAGCTGGAGCCGGAGACGTTGGTTTTCACTTGGCTAAACTTCTTTCTTACGAGTCCCAAGATACCTACATCATAGATTTTGATGGTGAAAAATTAGAGTATCTCAATAGCCATCTAGATATTATTACTAAAAAAGGAGATGCAACTTCTATTCAACTACTAAAAGAAATTGGCATCGATTCTGCAGATCTATTAATTGCTGTAACCGATAGTCAAAATACAAACTTTACAATTGCTGTTATTGGAAAATCTTTGGGAGCAAAAAAAACAATTGCTAGAATTGATAATTCTGAGTTTTTAAGCGACTGTGAGATTGATTTCAAGAAATTTGGTTTAGATTTCATGATTTCTCCCGAAGAATTGGCTGCTAATGAGATTAAAATGCTCTTAGACCAATCCTCTTTTAATGATACAGTGGCTTTTGAAAGTGGCGTTTTTAATGTTATGGGAACTCCTCTAACCAGTAATTCTCCCATTTTAGATTTAACGGTAAAAGAAGCAAAACAAGTGTTTCCTAATGTTGATTTTATTACGATTGCAATCAAAAGGCAAGGGATTTCACAAACCATTATTCCTAGAGGAGACACAAGATATCAAAAAGATGACCAAGTTTATTTTTGTGTCCCAAATTACAGCATGAAAGACCTCTACCCTATTATTGGAAAGAAGCAATTCAATATTAAAAATGTAATGATTCTTGGAGGAAGTAGTATTGGTAAAAAAACGGCAAAAAATCTTTGCAAAAATAACTTTAAGGTAAAGCTTATTGAAATAAACAAAGAAAAAGCAGGAGTATTAGCAGAGCAGCTTAATGATACGTTAGTAATCAATGGTGATGGTAGAGATCTCGAACTTTTAGAAGAAGAAAACATCAGAGAAACAGATGCTTTTATTGCAGTTACAGGAAATTCTGAAACCAATATTATGTCTTGTTTGGTTGCAAAATCGAAAGGGGTTAAGAAAACGATTGCCTTGGTAGAAAATATGGACTACATAGACATCTCTCAAACGATTGGTATTGAATCTCTTATCAACAAAAAACTAATAGCTGCAAGTAATATTTTTAGACATATAAGAAAAGGAGAAATATTGGCATTGGCTAATTTACACAATATAGATGCAGAAGTTTTTGAGTTTGAAGTGAAAGACGGTGCTAAAGTAACAGAACACCCTATCAAAGACCTACGATTTCCTAGAGAGGCTGTTTTTGGGGGTATTATTAGAAACGAAAAAGCGATTATGGCAGTAGGAGATATGCAAATTCAACCAGGAGACAAGGTAATTGTATTTTCACTCCCAGAGGCAATAAGCACGGTAGAAAGATTATTTAATTGATGCAATGAGCACTTTAAACACTAAAATAATATTTCGCTTTTTAGGCATTACCGCAATATTAAACGGGTTCTTCATGTTTATTGCTGTTCCTTTTAGTATGTATTATGATGAAATTGCTAAATGGGGAATTTTAAGTGCAGGTATAGTAACTGTAATTATTGGTTTACTCCTGTATTTTTTAAACAAACCTACAAGTACAAATATTCAAAAAAAGGAAGGATACTTAATCGTAACATTAGGATGGTTGACACTTTCATTAACAGGAATGATTCCCTATCTCTTTTCAGGGGTAATTCCAAATATAACAAACGCTTTTTTTGAAACAATTTCAGGATATTCAACGACTGGCTCCTCTATTTTAACAGACATCGAATCGATGCCAAAAGGAATTTTATTCTGGCGAAGTGCCACTCATTGGATTGGCGGAATGGGAATTATAGTTCTTACAATTGCCATACTTCCTCTTCTAGGAATTGGAGGCATGCAGTTGTTTATGGCTGAGGCTCCCGGACCATCAACAGACAAACTGCATCCCAGGATTACGGATACCGCCAAACGTTTGTATCTAATTTATGTAACTCTAACTTTTGCGCAATTCTTATTGTTAAAATTTGCTGGAATGACTTGGTTTGACGCCATCAACCATGCAATGGCAACAATGAGTACCGGTGGTTTTTCAACAAAAAATAACAGTATTGCCTTTTACAACAACTTGCCATTGGTTCAATATATCATAATCTTTTTTATGCTCGTAGCAGGAACCAATTTTGTTTTGACTTATTTTGCTTTAAAAGGAAAAATTCAGAAAGTATTTCGTAGTGAAGAATTTAAATATTATTTATTTGGTATTATTACTGTTGCTTCTATCGTTACACTACTCATTTATTTCTTTCAAGACCCTAACCTACAAACAACCATTGCGCATCCTATGGTTTTTGGTAGAGAAGAAAGCGCCATACGACATGCTTTGTTTATGGTTACCTCTATTGTAACAACAACCGGATTTGTTACTGCAGATTTTACCATGTGGAGTTTCTTTGCAACTGGTATTTTCTTTGCCTTATTTTTTACGGGGGGTTCTGCCGGTTCTACAAGTGGTGGTGTAAAAGTGGTAAGGCATATTGTAATGTTAAAAAATAGTTTTCTAGAATTTAAAAAAGCATTGCATCCAAATGCAATTATTCCTGTAAGATATGATGGGAAAGCAGTAAACAAAAACATTGTTTTTAACATTATTTCGTTCTTCATTATTTACATGCTCATTTTTATAATGTCTTCTGTTATCTTTACTTTTTTTGGTTTAGATTTTATCTCTGCTCTGGGAGCAGCTGCCTCTAGCTTGGGAAATATTGGCCCAGCGATTGGTTCTGTTAGCCCTGTAGATAATTTTTCTCACTTATCTAATGGTGCTAAATGGTTCTGTTCTTTCTTAATGTTAATAGGCCGTTTAGAGCTTTTTACAGTGCTTATTTTATTTACACCCTTCTTCTGGAGAAAGAATTAA
>JAQWOW010000090.1 GCA_029245665.1 Polaribacter sp.
GAAAAACCTCATATCAATTATAATTTAATTCCTGGTATTGTTTATACTTGGCCAGAAGCTGCTGCGGTTGGTAAGACTGAAGACGAATTGAAAGAAGCCAAAATTGATTATAAAGCTGGTAAATTTTCGATGAGAGCTTTAGGAAGATCTAGAGCAAGTGGAGATATTGACGGTTTTGTAAAAGTTTTAGCTGATAAAAATACAGATGAAATTTTAGGAGTACATATGGTTGGAGCACGGGTAGCAGATTTAATTATGGAAGTTGCAGTTGCCATGGAATTTAGAGCGTCTGCTGAAGATCTAGCAAGAATCTGTCATGGCCATCCAACGTATTCAGAAGCCGTAAAAGAAGCTGCAAAAGCAGCTTGGGACGGAAAACCTTTAAATGCATAAACACATGTATAAAAGTTAAAAAGCAACCTAATTAGGTTGCTTTTTTTGTCTCTAGAATTCGTATTTTTACAAAAATATGCAAAGAACAATTCGATCCTTTACCATTGTTGATATTCATAAATTCAAATCGAATTTACTCAATTGGTCACAGCAATTTGAAACCACTATTTGGTTAGATTCTAACCAGCACAACAAAAGATATTCTTCCTTTGACAATGCCTTGGCTTTTGAAGAATTTACATCTATTAAAACCGACTATTTCAACGCTTTTGAAAAACTAAAAGAATATCAGAGTAGTACCAAAGATTATATTTTTGGGTACATTAGTTATGATGTAAAAAATGATACAGAACAACTTTCTTCTAACAATTTTGATGGTTTAGATTTTGCTGACTTGTACTTTTTTCAACCACAAAAACTAATTTTCTTCAAGGGGAACACGGTTGAATTTCACTATTTAAAAATGGTTGATAATGAGATTGAAAGTGATCTAGAAGAAATTAAAAAATTTAAAAAACAGAGAAAACAGAAAGCTACTTTCGATATCAAAATAAAGCATCGGTTACACAAAGACGAGTATCAAACCAAAGTATCTAAAATTTTAGAACACATTCAACGGGGAGATATTTACGAAGCTAATTTTTGCCAGGAGTTTTATGCCGAAAATACAAGCATCAATCCAATTGAAGTATACAAACATCTCAACCAAATTTCTGAACCTCCTTTTGCTGCGTTTGTAAAATTAGATACCCAATATATATTATCTGCTTCACCAGAAAGGTACATCAAAAAAGAGGGTTTAAATGTGATTTCTCAGCCCATAAAAGGAACTGCAAAACGGTTCATTAGTAAAGCTGATGACGATCAAATTGCTTATGATTTATCGAGAGATGAAAAAGAACGGTCAGAAAACGTAATGATTGTAGATTTGGTTAGAAATGATTTATCTAGAACAGCAAAAAAAGGATCTGTAAAAGTTGAAGAATTATGCAAAGTCTATTCTTTTAAACAAGTACATCAGTTAATTTCTACTGTTGTTTCAGAGATTAAAGAAAACACACATATTGTAGACATTATTAAAGATACATTTCCGATGGGAAGTATGACGGGGGCACCAAAAGTTTCTGCAATGAAAATTATTGAAGAATTGGAGGAAACCAAGCGCAGTGTATTCTCTGGAACGATAGGTTATTTTACCCCCGAAGGTAATTTTGATTTTAATGTTATTATTAGAAGTATTTTATACAACGAAGAGAAAAAATATATTTCTTATTCTGTTGGAGGAGCAATTACAGCAAAATCAACTCCAGAAAAAGAATATGAGGAATGCCTGCTAAAAGCAAAAGCGATGGAATACGTTTTGCTGAATACAACATAAAGATTATGATTTTAAATCAAGAAGAGCTTTTTCAAAACACACTTTCTCAACTAAAAGAAAAACCAACGGAACAGAATATGTTTACTCTATTTTTGGAACTACATCCTGAAGAATGGAAACAACTAAAAATTGCATTTTCTAAATTTAACAGAAGTAAAAGAAATGGAAAAACAATTCCATTACCAAAACCAGAAATTTCTCTAAGAAAAGAGATTCGAGTTTGGTTAAAATCTAAAATTTAATTTACGTATTTTTGAGGTGTAATGATTGAAAAAATCTCACATCATATTAATCGTAACCTTCCTTTTTTAAGAGGTAAAAAACTATTGGTAGCGGTTTCTGGAGGCATTGATTCTGTGGCCTTAACATACCTTCTATCAGAATTAAATTTTACTATTTCATTAGCGCATTGCAACTTTAGTCTTCGTGGAAAAGAGAGTGATTTAGATGAAGATTTTGTAAAAAAACTTGGAAACAAATTAGAGATACCCGTTTTTACAACACAATTTAACACAGAAGTATTTGCCAAAGAAAATAAGCAATCCACTCAAATAGCGGCCAGAAGTTTGCGCTACAGTTGGTTTCAAAAACTCGAAAAGGAGCATTCTTTTGATTACGTTTTAACGGCACATCATGCAGATGACAATCTAGAAACTTTTCTAATTAATTTAACCCGAGGTACTGGTTTAGAAGGATTGACAGGAATCCCTGAAATTAATGGACGTATTGTACGTCCGCTTCTAAAATTTTCACGCAAAGAAATTTTAACTTTCATCAAAGAAAATAAGATTGAATGGAGAGAGGATAAAAGCAACGCCCAAACAAAATACATTAGAAATAAAATTCGACATAAAGTTGTTCCTTTTTTAAAAGAAATTAATCCTAGCTTGTTAAATACCTTTGCAAAGACAGCAGAATATTTAAAAGAAAGTCAGCATATTCTTGAAGATAGAATTAAAAAAGTAGCTACAGAAGTTCTTACTGTGAATGAGAATACGATTGCAATTAACATTCAAAAAGTAGAGAAATTATCCAATTCAAAAGCATATTTATATCAGCTTTTAAAAGCGTATAATTTCACAGAATGGAATGATGTTTACAATTTACTCTCTGCTCAATCTGGGAAACAGGTTTTATCTAAAACACATACTCTGCTAAAAGACAGGGGATCTTTAGTACTTTTTAAAAATATCTGCCCCAATAATATCGAAACAATTTTCATTCAAGAAAATGAACTAGAAATTACAAAACCAATTCATTTAAAAATTGAAAATGTTATAGAAAAATCCAGAAAAAATAAGGAAACAATTTTTATTGATAAAGAAAAATGTGTTTTCCCGTTACAACTCAGAAGATGGCAAAATGGTGATTTTTTCTATCCTTCAGGAATGACCGGAAAAAAGAAACTTAGCAAATACTTTAAAGATGAAAAATTTTCGCTTTTCGAAAAACTAAATACTTGGCTACTTTGCAATAACAATAATGATATTATTTGGGTTGTAGGCTATCGAGAAGATTCTCGTTATGAAATGACCAGA
>JAQWOW010000096.1 GCA_029245665.1 Polaribacter sp.
AATTGATGAAGAAAACCTATTGCAATATATTACCCCTGTAGATTTAAAATCATTTGGTTTAATTCCTGAAATTATAGGACGTCTACCCGTATTGAGTTATATGAACCCTCTAGATGCAAAAACATTGCGTGCGATTTTAACTGAACCTAAAAATGCTATTATCAAACAGTATGCAAAATTGTTTTTAATGGACGGCATTGAATTTACTATTCAAGAAAATGCATTGAATTATATTGTTGGAAAAGCAGTTGAATACAAATTAGGGGCAAGAGGTTTGCGCTCCTTATGTGAAGCTATTTTTACAGATGCAATGTTTGATTTGCCAAGTTCTGATGAAAAAGAATTTAATGTAACTAAAGAATATGCAGATGTAAAATTGACCAATACAACTTTAAAGAAGTTGAAGGCAGCCTCATAAAATTTAAAGAGAAAAAGTAAAACCTCATTATTAAATTAGTGAGGTTTTTTTAATTTATGTAGGTTTATAAATCAATAAAAAATGGAATCCTTATATTTGTTTTCACTTTCCAATTAATCTAATTAATGATATCAAGAAGTACCATAGATCGAGTTTTCGAATCTGCAAGAGTAGAGGAGGTTGTTGGTGAATTTGTTCAGTTAAAAAAAGCAGGAAGCAATTTTAAAGGCTTAAGTCCTTTTACTGATGAAAAATCTCCTTCTTTTATGGTTTCTCCAGTAAAACAAATCTGGAAAGATTTTTCTACAGGAAAAGGAGGGAATTCAGTCTCATTTTTAATGGAACATGAGCATTATTCATACCCTGAAGCGTTAAGATGGTTAGCTAAAAAGTACAATATAGAAATTGAAGAAACCGAGCAGACTTCTGAAGAAAAAGCTCAGATGAATGAAAGAGAAAGCATGTTTTTGGTTTCTAATTTTGCCAAAGATTATTTTCATGATGTAATGCTAAATTCTAATAAAGGGAAAGCAATTGGTTTATCCTATTTTAAAGAACGTGGTTTTAGTGAAGAAACAGTTAAAAAATTTGATTTAGGGTATTGCATTGATGAATGGGATCACTTTACAAAAGCAGCCTTGGCAAAAGGATATGATATTAAATACCTGGCATCAACAGGGTTGACAATTGTAAAAGATAACAAACAGTTTGATCGTTTTAAAGGTCGTGTTATGTTTCCTATTCACTCTATGTCTGGACGAATTTTAGGTTTTGGAGGTCGTATTTTAACTGCCGATAAAAAAGCTGCTAAATATTTAAATTCACCTGAAAGTGATATTTATCATAAGAGTAAAATTCTTTATGGAATCTATCAAGCAAAAAAAGAAATAGCGAAACAAGACAATTGCTATTTGGTGGAAGGATATACAGATGTGATTTCTTTCAATCAATCTGGTATTGAAAATGTTGTTGCTTCTTCAGGTACAGCTTTATCTTCAGATCAAATAAGACTTATAAATAGGCTAACAAAAAACATAACAGTTTTATTTGACGGAGATGCCGCCGGAGTTAGAGCCTCTATTCGTGGGATTGACTTAATTTTAGAGCAAGGAATGAATGTAAAAGTTGTTCAGTTTCCTG
>JAQWOW010000120.1 GCA_029245665.1 Polaribacter sp.
CAAATACACTAACTTGTTTCTAATGTGTCTTTTCGCAAAATTGTATTTGTTTCTTGCCTAACTTTATCTAAAATAATTTTCAACTCTGTTTTTGTCATGGCTGAATGTGTATTGATAGAATTATCTGCAATTAAATTCAATAGCACCTTATCTTGAGCTCTCCCTCTTTTCATCGCTTCACTGTACCCAATTTTTTGATTAAAAGTAACCAAAGAATACTTAGATGAGTATTGCATTGGAAACATTCTCTCTAAATCCATTTCTATTTTTCGCTTTTCTTTAAATAAAGGATTTGCAACATGGTCTTTCATCTCATGAAAATTATCAATTGCGAGATCTGCAATGGCATCCGTATCTTTCTTTCTTACTTTTTCATATTCATTAAATACAGATTTCCAATTGTCTAAATTCTGGTCTAAAATTTGATCAAAAACCAAAATATCTTCAAAAGATGCATTCATGCCTTGTCCGTAGAACGGAACAATAGCATGAGCAGAATCGCCTATTAACAATGTTTTATTCTGAAAACTCCAAGGAGAACATTTGACAGTCCCTAGAGGCCCTGTTGGATTGTTTAAAAACTCCTCATTTATATTCGGAATTAAGCTCAATGCATCAGGAAATTCTTTCTCAAAAAAGGTAGTTATTTTTTCTTTGGATGTTAAGTTTTCAAAATTAAATTCACCTTCATCATAACTTAAAAAGAGTGTTACAGTAAAACTTCCATTCGTATTTGGCAAAGCAATTAACATAAAATCACCTCGAGGCCAAATATGTAAATGATTTTTACTTATTTGATGATTTCCATCCTTATTTGCTGGAATTTCTAGCTCTTTATATCCGTGATTTAAATATTCTTGAGAATAACTAAATAAAAATTTACGTTCAGAAATATAACTTTTTCTTATGGAGGAACCAGCACCATCTGCACCAAAGATAACAGTGGCATTGACAGAAAACAATTCCTTAGTTTTGTAATCTTTAAAGTGTGCAATGGTATTTTCTATATCAATATGTATACAATTTTTATTAAAATAAATATTCACATTTTCATGTTGTTCTGCTTCGTTTAATAAAATTGAATTCAAATCTCCTCTAGAAATTGAGTTTATAAATTCATTTTCACGACCAGAATAATAAGAAGTAAAAGTATTTCCATTCGTATCGTGCATTAATCTTCCAAACATCGGAATACAGATTTCTCTTGCCTTTTCTTCCACTCCACATAAACGCAAAGCTGTTAACCCTCTTTCTGAAAGAGATAAATTTATACTTCTTCCAGAGGATATATCTGCAGTTCTTAAATCTGGCCTGCTTTCATACACCTCAACTTTATATCCTCTTTGCGCAAGTCTTAAAGCGAGTAATGAACCACAAAGTCCTGCTCCAATAATTAGTATTTTGTCTTTTTTATTCATTTTGCAGCAAATCTTTTAAAACAGAAACCATTTGATAGACATCTTGAAAAGAGTTATACAGTGGCACTGGAGCACAACGGATAACATTAGGGTCTCTCCAATCTGTGATAATATTATTTTTAGTTAGTTTTTCATGCAAACTTTTATCTGCATTTTTTACCTGAATAGACAGTTGGCAGCCTCTTTCTTTTGGATTTGAGGGTGTAATAATCTTAATATTCTTAGAATTAATTTCAGTAATCAAAAACTCAAAATAACCTGTCAATTTTTTAGATTTATCTCTTAATAAATCCATTCCTATGGTATCAAATAGATCTAAAGAAGCTTTTATAGCTGCCATTGATAATATAGGTGGATTGGATAATTGCCAGCCCTCTGCTCCTTCCATCACATCAAAGGGTTGACGCATATTGAAGCGTGTTGCTTTATTATGATTCCACCAACCAGCAAAACGAGGTAACTCTTTATTTTTTGCGTGTTTTTCGTGCACAAATATTCCGGCTAAACTTCCAGGACCTGCATTTAAATATTTATAGGTACACCAGGCTGCAAAATCAACACCAGAATCATGTAAATTTGGCTTAATATTTCCTGCTCCATGTGCCAAATCAATCCCAACAATACAATTTTTTGAATGACCGATTTCTGCAATTTTTTTTAAATCTAAAAACTGACCCGTATAATAATTTACGCCTCCGATTAATAACAAAGCAATTTCATCGCCATTTTCAGCAACAATCGTTTTTAAATCTTCAATTCTTAACAATTGTTCATGGTTTCTTGGCTTCCATTCAATAACATCATCCTCAGAAAAGCCATGAAATTTCAGCTGTGATTCTACTGCATATCTATCTGAAGGAAAAGCATCAGATTCAATAACTATTTTAAATTTTTCTTTGGTTGGTCTATAAAACGACACCATTAGTAAGTGCAAATTGGTTGTCAATGTATTCATCACAACAACCTCATTTGGTTTTGCTCCAACAATTTTAGCCATTTTATCCGTTAATAATTCATGATAATTTAACCATGGATTCTTTGCTTCAAAGTGACCTTCTACACCAAGATTTGCCCAATCTTCCAATTCTTGATTGATATACTCATTTGTTGATTTTGGCTGCAACCCTAGAGAGTTTCCTGTAAAGTAAAGCCAATCGTTTCCATTTTTATCTTTTGGAATATGAAATCGATTTCGAAGGTGAGAAAGTGAATCTTCAGAATCTTGTTGTGTAGCATATGCCAAAGAATTTTGATAAAGCATCTAATAATAACTGATTTGCTTCAAATATAAGACAAACCTCATTATATTTCAATATTTATCAATTAATAAAGCTATTTAATTGATGGCCATTTTTTGTATTTTTACACAAAACTAATTTTAATGAAATTATTCAAGTTTATTTTTCTTATTGTATTTTTCATCTCCTTTTCTTGTAAAAATGATCTGAAAATATCTGAAGAATTAGAATCAATTTACTCCTCAATAAAAATAGAATTTGCACCCGATAAACGTGTTGAATTATTTGACATTCAATTTAATCTGAATAAAAATAAATTGATTCTAGAGGGGGAAACCACAACAAAAAAAGCGTTTTCTATCCTTTTAGATAGTTTAAAAAATAGAAAAATTGAATTTACCAATAAGGTTCGAATTTTACCAGATTCTGCAATTGGAAATCAACAGTTTGCAGTGGCTAGAAATTCTGTAATCAATATCCGATCAAAAGCCAAGCATTCTGCTGAACTAGGTACACAGGGTTTGTTAGGAATGTCTTTAAAAATACTAGATAAAAAAGGAGACTTTTACAGAGTTCAAACTCCTGACAAGTATATTTCTTGGGTAGATAAAGGTGGAATTACAAGAATGAATAAAGACCAAATTGATGCTTGGAATCAAGCAGAAAAAGTGATTTTCAATCAAAATTCCGGATATGTTTATGCTACTAAAATTGACAAAACCAAGATTGTTTCTGATATTACTTTAGGTGGAGTTTTAAAATACGTTTCTGAAGATAACAACTTTTACGAAGTAAAATATCCTGACAACAGAACTGGTTTTATTAAAAAAAATGAAGGACTGGTTTACAATTATTGGTTAAAAAAACTGGTTTCCAATAAAGATAACATTGAGACTGAAGCCAGAAAAATGGAAGGCTTCCCTTATTTATGGGGAGGAACCTCATCAAAAGGAATGGATTGCAGTGGCTTCACTAAGATGGTATATTTAATGAATGGTTTAGTCATTCCTAGAGATGCTTCTCAACAAATTTACGCTGGTAAAACTGTTGATGAAAATCTAAATTTTGAAGGTTTAGAAAAAGGAGATTTATTGTTCTTTGGAAGAAAAGCAACATTAGAAAAAAAACAACGTGTTACACATGTTGGTATTTGGTTGGGAAATGACAAAATGGAATTTATTCACGCTTCTGGAAATGTACATTTGAATTCTATGGATTCAAATCAATCAAATTATGATGAGTTTAATAAGAACCGTTATATAGGCAGCAAACGTTATTTGGGGGTTGTGGATGAAAAAATCATTAATTTAAAAAAGAAAATAAAACTTTAATCTAATTTTATTTTCACTTCTGTGAATTCAGAAGTTTATAAAAAGTTAGTTTTGATTTCTACCCTCGCAGAAATAATACAAAGCACAAAAAAGCCTTTCAATTTGTTTTGAAAGGCTTTTACTTTTTATAAATTTTAAAACTAATAAAGAACTCTAAACTTTATTGTTCCTTCAACATTTCTTAACTTTTCAATTACTTCTTTGTTGTATTCTTTATCTAAATCTGTTATGACATAACCAACTTTTGGATCTGTAGATAAA